>JAFAZK010000206.1 GCA_019239825.1 Verrucomicrobiota bacterium
CGAGGTACGGCGATTTCGGGATCCCGGCCAACGATAATCGTGTCGCTATGATGCCGGGTATGGCTCCAACGCCAGACGGTTGATTCGCGCATCACCATAAAGGAGGCAATCTCGTAAACGAAATTGTTCATCCAATCCGTTTTAAACGCCGTGCCGTGCCCGCACTCATGCCAGCGCGAATCGGAGGTTGATGCGTAAAGGAGAGCATAAATCAGATAAGGAAAAACGGCCCACCAAGACGGCCACAGGCGATAGGTCAAGTAACCGAACCCGATAATCAATCCGAACCAGATGATGGTATCTCGGATGCCAGGGCCGTCACGTCGTTCCAATAGCTTCCGCATTAACGAGCGCGGAACCGGGGATTGATACCAGTCGGCCTCGGCGAGTCCCCGTTCGATCGCCTTGGTGGAGTTCTCACCGGTCAGACTGTAGTCCAGTTTGGTAGGCGGCAGCAGAACCGCGGTGGCTTCAGAGCTCATAGGCGGGAGGAGTTCAAGGAGTTGGTAGGGCGAGGCTCCCGCAATGACAAATCGTTGGAGCGAAGGATTTCGTATTCACCGCGTAGACAACGTGGTTAGGCCAAAACGTTTGCCGAGCCGTGGTGTAACGCATTGCCCTGGCTCGGCGCGCTTTTCGGCCTCGCTCGCGTTTCGGTTGAGGTTCGTGCATAACTTCTTCGAGGGAATTGTTGTGTCCTTTCGGGAGCCTCGCCCTACCAACTCCTTCTAGATGTTTTCACTGGTGTAAATGTTGAATGGGACGACGACAGATTGTTTCCTCGCCGACGGCGTCTTTTTCAGGTCGGCCAGCATTTTGAGCGCGGAACGGGACAATTCGGGGAGATCGTGCGCCACTACCAGATCGATGGCACCTCCGCTCAGACCAGCACGCGTGACGGGGGTTAACTCGTGACAAATATATGCGAGTTTTCGTGAAGGCTTAATTTCTTCGATCGCCCGGAGTACGCCGCTGGCGCCGCCGCCAACGTTATAGATGCCAGTCAATTTGTCGGTCGTCCGCAAAAGCTCGAGTGTCTGTTGATAAGCGATCTCGGGATCATCCAAGCACACCGCTGGCTCGAGCACTTTGAATTCGAGGCCTTTTTCCCGAAAATAACTCCGAAAGCCGATCTCGCGTTCTTCCTGGCCGATATAGTTGTGGCTACCAATTAAAACCCCGAGCTTGCCGGGCCGGTCGGCACAACGCGTGATCGCCCAAGCAGCGGTCCGGCCGGCCATGCGATTATTAATCCCAGCGTAGCCGGCTAGGCTTGGCGATGAGAGATCCGAGAGCAAAGCCACCACTGGGATTTGTTGTTCGGCGAGAAATTCGATGGCATCGGAAACTGGGTTGCTTTCAGGTGCTACCACCGCCACTGCGTCTACCCTTCCCGCCACCGAGCGCAATGTGTCTGCCACCTTGGCCGGTTCTAAATAATCGTCCATATGTTCGATGGTTAACTGGAACCGTTCATTGGGGTCACGTTGAGCGGTCTGTTCCAGTTCTTCACCGAGCTGTTGGTAAAAAGAAGAGGCTCTTCTTTGGAGCAGAAAAACGCACTTTATTGTCTCGGGGGAAGCCTCGTCTGTCCGGACTCTCATTGGCACCGTAAACTGATAGCCAAGTGCTTGAGCCGCCGATTGGACTCGCAAGGCAGTCCCTCGGCGAACGGTCGTGCGCCCGTTGATTACCCGATCGACAGTGGCCACGCTTAGTTGGGCCTTCTCAGCGATCTGGCGCACAGTGACCCGTCGCTTTACTAAGCTGGGAGAATTCCCGGGGAAGTCGTCAAACATAAATGTTTCAACCGCAGATGGGCCCACCCGTTGTTCCACAGGCGTGGGGACTATGGCGGGTAGGCTCCAGATAGACGCAAATTGGACTGATGTCAAACCATCAGTTTGAAACAAGTATTGATAAAATACGCTCAGTATCGGGAGAAGGCTGGTCCGGGTAACAAGGTCCCCGCTGGGGGATAGCGGATTTTGCCGCAAAGTGGGTATAGAAGCAGCAGCCCAGGGCTTGAGTGCCGCGTCAGGGCGTTAATAAGAGGTGCCCTGAAAGTGGCACCCGCTGCTGTGCGTTACTGGTCAAATCAACGCAAGAAGGTCCTAAGGACGCGCTCGCCTGGCCACTTTCAGGGCGGCTATGCGCTACGCATAACCCAGGGCTAAAGCCCTGCGCTGTTCTATATAGCCGCTTCGCGGCAAAGTCCCAAGCCCACCCGATCGAAGCGGGCTTTCTCTCATATAACTGATAGAATACTATCAAATCCTTGATGCTCCGCTCATGCAGATACCCGCCCGCGAGTCTCGACCGTTTATTTCGACGATTTCCCTTTACGAGGCGCTTTTTTCTTACCCGCGGCCTGCGTGCTCGTCATTTGAGCCTTATGGGCGTTGATGATGGCGGCGATGAGTCCAGGGAATCGGCTTTCGATTTCTCGGCATCGAGAAGTGTTGTGCATTTCCACTCCACGTCGTTCGGCGCGAATCAAACCGGCTTCGCGCAAAGCCTTAAAATGGTGAGACAGGGTAGACTTGGGAATTTTCTTTTCGGTGACGTTCAGGAAAGTCGAGCAGTTATAGGCACAGTCCGAGTTGGCCAGATTGCTAAAGATGGCGACACGGACCGGATCGGACAAGGCATGGAGGATACCTTCGACGGTCACGTCTTCGATGGGGGGATGAAACAGAGGTCTCATACCGCCGGAACATAGAACGAGTTGACAGCTTGTTCAATAGTTCGTATTTGTTGAACTATAGTTCAAATATTCGGAACTATAGAACTTAAGCAGCCCAATCAGATCTTCTAAAAACTAAAATCCTATGAGTAAGTTAAAAGGGAAAGTCGCAGTTGTTACCGGCGCATCCAAAGGTATCGGAGCTGGCATCGCCAAAGCCTTGGCCGCAGAAGGCGCCTCCGTCGTGGTTAACTATGCTTCGAGTAAAGCCGGTGCGGATGACGTCGTCGCTGCCATCAAAAAAGCCGGCGGCACCGCCGTCGCCGTACAAGGGGACGTGTCGAAAGCCGGTGACGCGCAAGGCCTCATTGACATTGCTGTCAAAACTTACGGACACCTCGACGTTCTAGTTAACAACTCCGGAGTTTACGAATTTGCGCCTATCGAATCGATCACGGAGGAACATTTCCATCGAATCTTTAATATCAACGTGCTGGGAGTGCTGCTTACCACTCAGGCCGCAGCAAAGCACCTTGGCCAGGGCGGCAGCATAATCAATATCGGGTCCGGCGTTACTCGGATCACCCCACCGAACTCGGCGGTCTATACCGCTACGAAAGGCGCTCTCGACGCCATCACCGGAGTTCTATCCCGCGAACTCGGTCCAAAGCAGATTCGGGTTAACAGCATTAATCCTGGAATGGTCGAGACTGAAGGTACCCACACAGGGGGTTTTATTGGCTCAGACTTGGAGAAAGCCTTAGTAGCTCAAACCCCGCTGGGCCGGATCGGACAAGTTACAGATATCGCGCCAATTGCTGTCTTTCTCGCCTCTGACGATTCGCAGTGGCTCACGGGCGAAATATTGCTAGCCGCCGGTGGGATGCGCTGAGTTTTTGAGGAGTTCCGGCTTGCCCGACTTTGCTTTTGGATCTGCCAGAGTTCTGTCGGCAGTTCGAAGAATTCAAGCAGAGGAGCCAGGAGGGCAGGGGTCGGCTATTCAACTT
>JAFAZK010000125.1 GCA_019239825.1 Verrucomicrobiota bacterium
TATACCCGCCGGTTACCGGTCACCTGGTGAAAATCTGGGTCCAACTAGGAGACACGGTCAAAGAAGGACAGCTGCTGGCAACATTAAGCGCGCCCGATTTTCTGCAGGCACAAGACGATTTTCTCAAGGCTCGGAGCCAGCTGTATCTCACGCAAAAGCAGTTACGTCGAGAGCAGGCGTTATGGGATGCGAAGATCGCTGCCACCGGCGATTTAGAAACCGCGAAGGCCAACGAAGAACAGGCTCAGAGCGATTATGACGCCACGCTGGCGATTCTCCGATCGTATGGATTTGATCCGGACAAGGATCAGTTCGGTGAACCGTTCAAGCTCGTTTCATCGGTTAGCGGGAAGGTCGTCGATATGACCACTGGGAAAGGGGAGTTCAAAACTGACCCGACCCAACCGCTGATGACCGTAGCCGATCTTACTCACGTTTGGCTCAGCGCAAACGTTCAGGAAAAGGACCTGCATTTCTTAAGTATTGGCCAGGATATCGGGGCAACGCTGATTGCTTATCCCGGTCTACAACTGAGCGGCAAGGTGCTGTACATCGGCGATATGCTGGATCCGGACACGCGAACCACCAAGGTTCGGCTTTTATTGGACAACCCGGACGGCCGGCTGAAGCCAGGCATGTTCGCAACCGTCCAAATCAAGGACGTTCCTAAAGAGGAAATCACGGCGCCGATGGTCGCCGTGGTGCAAGTGGGAAATAGTGCGTTCGTGTTCGAGCAAACGGACCCCACAACCTATTTGCCGCGTCCGGTTCAACTCGGTCAGCAACATGGCGATCGAGTGGTAATCAAAACCGGACTGACGGCCAATGCCAAGATAGTAGTTAAAAACGCCGTCTTGCTGGGCCAATGATTTCGGGATTAGTCAGTTTTTGTCTACGCCGCCGTTGGTTATTGGTCGCTATCTTCTTAGGCATATTCGGCTTTGGCGTCTTCTCGGCCAGCCAACTCTCAATCGATGCCTATCCTGACATCAGCGATACGACCGTTCAGGTATTAACTCAATATCCCGGCCACGCTGCAGAGGAAGTAGAACAGCAGATCACGATACCGTTAGAACGCGAGCTGAACGGCGTTCCTAATCTCAAGATAATGCGCTCCAAGAGCACATTCGCTCTTTCCATTATCCAGATGGTCTTCCAGGAAGGCACCGAAGATTATTTTGCCCGGCAACGCGTGCTGGAGCGGGTGAACAACGTTACTTTGCCGCCAAATATCCAGGCCGGGCTCGATCCGCTAACTTCGGCTAATGGTGAGATTTATCGGTACACTTTGCAGTCCAAGCTCCGAAGTCCGCGCGAGCTGCGCGATCTCAACAACTGGGTGGTATTCCCGGCGTTCAAACAAGTACCCGGCGTGGTCGACGTCGATCCTTTTGGCGGTGAAAACTACCAGTACCAGGTGATCGTCGATCCCGATAAATTGACGAAATACGGATTGTTCATTCCTGACGTCGTTAACGCGGTAACGTCAAACAACACCAATGCCGGTGGCGGAAAAATAAATCGAGGCGAGCAAGCATTCGTAGTTCGCGGACTCGGCGCCATCACCGGCATGGAGGATATCGGGAATATTGTAATTAACCAAAAAAAGGGCACGCCGGTTTTTATTCGCGACGTTGGCCAAGTCGTCCAAGGCGCAATACCCCGACAAGGCGTTCTCGGTTTCGATCAAAACAGCGATGCTGTGTCCGGGATCGTGGACATGTTGCGAGGCGCTAATCCGTCCCGCGTACTGGTGGATGTCCATAAGAAGGTTGAAGAACTCAATTCCAAGATTCTTCCAAAGGACGTCAAAGTCGTCCCCTATCTGGATCGGACTGAACTGGTCAACACGACATTGGAACGCGTCGGCCGAACCCTGCTGGAAGGCATCACGCTGGTCGTCATTGTCCTCATCTTGTTTCTAGGGAACGTGCGAGGCGCGCTCATCGTAGCGCTTACCATCCCGTTCGCTCTCTTTTTCGCGTTCACGATGATGCATCTGACCAACATTCCGGCGAATCTGCTTTCACTAGGTGCGATCGACTTCGGCATCATCGTCGATGGCGCCATCGTGCTGTTGGAGGTCGTGCTTCGCCAAGCAGAGGACTACCCGGGTGTCGGATTAGAGTTGGAAGACGCTCAAGGAGCTGCGCTTCAAGTCGCCCGGCCAATCTTTTTCGCCACCCTGATCATCATCACTTCTTACTTGCCTCTTTTTGCGTTCGAGAGTGTTGAAAAGAAGCTTTTCACGCCGATGGCGTACACGGTTGGTTACGCTTTGTGTGGGGCATTGCTATTCGCGCTCTGCATCATCCCCGGCCTGGCGTATGCCACGTATCGCACGCCGCGCAAAATCTTTCGTAGCCCGGTATTGGAGTTCCTAGGAAGACACTACGACCGGTACCTGCTCTTTCTCGTAAAACACCCCAGAGTGATTCTGCTGCCGCTCCTCGTTTGTGGCGGTTTAGTCGTCTTCTTCGGCATGTCAGTCGGGCGCGAATTTTTGCCGTACCTGGATGAAGGATCGCTTTGGTTACAGGTTGAATTACCGACGGCGATCTCGATCGAAAAGGCGACAGAGATGAGCGCGGAGGTACGAAAGGCGCTTCTTAGCTTTCCAGAGGTGCGTGACGCCGTTACTCAGACCGGCCGAAACGACGATGAAACCGATCCCTGGACTTTTTCGCACATTGAGACCTGCGTGACTTTGAAGCCATACGACCAATGGGGCGGGGACAAGGCGGCGTTGATCGACCGGATGAACAAGAAGTTGCACGACCAGCTTCCGGGAGTGGACTTCGGCTTTTCCCAGCCGATTTACGATAACATGAACGATCTGCTGACCGGCGCTCACAGCGATCTCGTAGTTAAGATCTATGGGAACGATCTGGTCGAGGATCGACGGGTGGCTCAGGCAGTCTCAGAGCAGCTTCAGCATGTACCTGGTGCAGCGGACGTCGCCGTGGATGAAGAACCACCCCTGCCCCAGTTGCAAATCAATATCAATCGTGAAGCGGCTGCACGCTTTGGGATTAATATCGGTGACATCACCGAGCTTATTCAATCCGGAGTCGGTGGTGTCGCCGTTACCAATTTTTTCCTCGGCGAAAGAAGTTATGACATCGCCGTGCGGGCGACCGACAAATATCGGGGAAGTGCTGAGGCAATCTCCAATTTGACGCTTCCTTCTTCCGACGGTGCTCCGATTGCGTTGGGTCAACTGGCAGAACTTCGCCTTGCTTCCGGCGAAACCACAATCGACCGCGAAATGGCTCATCGATTCATGAAGGTTCATCTCAACCTTCGGGGACGCGATCTCTCTTCATTTTATGCCGAAGCCCAAAGAGTCATTGAGGAAAAAGTAAAATATAGCCACGAAGAGAATCGGATTGAATGGGGTGGATCGTTTGAAAATCAGCAGAGAGCGCAAGCCCGGCTCAGCATTGTGGTGCCGGCAACATTGGGCGTCATTTTCCTTTTACTCTTTTTTGGCTTTGGCGAGTTTCGGCATGCAGCCATGATCCTAATCGTAGTCCCGCTAGCACTGCTGGGCGGCTTGGCTGCACTCTATTTTCGAGGCATGACCGTCAATGTTTCCAGCGCCGTCGGCTTTATCGCTCTATTTGGGGTAGCGGTACAAAACGGGGTCATCATGGTCTCAAATCTCAAGCGAATGCACGGAGAAGGCAGAACCCTAGAGGAGACCGTTCGGCGAGGCGCCGGGGTGCGACTGCGACCCGTGCTGATGACCGCAACCGTAGCAACCCTTGGTTTGCTTCCGGCAGCGCTGGCACGCGGTGTGGGAAGTGATGTCCAGCGGCCGTTGGCCACGGTCATCGTAGGCGGCCTCGTCAGCGCGACTCTGCTGACGCTACTGGTTTTACCTGGCTTGTACTACCTGGTCGAAAGACAATTTGAAAAGTTCATGCAGCGACGTGGCCCGACAGACTCGGGATCATCTCCCGGCGCATCAGAAACGGCGAGTTAGGAACACTGAACCTATCTATGTCTCGACCATTCACGTTTGCCGCCTGCATCGCCAGTTTCTGCATTTTGATCTCCGGTGGCGTTCGTGTTTCGGCGGGTGAGCCAGGCGCGAATTCAGCGGCTGGGACAATTGCGAGCCAAGGTCAGCCCATCACTTTCGATGAATTTCTGGCCGGTGTTGCTGCAAACAACCTCGACCTGGCAGCTCAAAGGTACAACATCACGATAGCCCAAGCCCAGGTGGTCGCGGCCAAGGTATCGCCAAATCCCGCTTTCACGGCGACGTTTGGCACGGATGTCTCTCGCCGCGATCAAGCGACCACTTGGTCAGAAGGGCTCACTGAGGAAATTGAAGTCGCCGGAAGACGAAAGTTTCGGGTCACTGCGGCGCAAAAGAATCTCTTAGCGGTCTCCGCGACGGTCGATGATTTCTTTCGACAGCTCGAAGGAACCGCTGCCACCGCTTTCATTACTGCTTTGGCCGGTCAGATGACGGTCGATGAAAAACGACGCGCTTTCGAGGCGCTGGATAACTTAGCCAAGGCCAACGAGAAACGATTGAGCGAAGGAGATATCGGCGAAGTAGACGCCGACCAGGCGCGCTTAGATGCAAAGCAAGCCGAGGGCGACTTGGTCGTCGCTCAATCCGCGCAAAGCGCGAACCTTTTAGCCCTGGTTCAGCTCATGGGGAAGAAAAATGCACCCGTGAGGAGTGCGGCCGGCAGTCTGGTCTTTAAAGATCGGGATTTTACTTTGCAGTCGATCCTATCCGTGGCTCTTCTAAATCGTCCTGATGTCCGGGCCGCCCGCTTTACTTTCGAATCGACTCAAGCTGCGGCGAAGCTGGCTAAAGCCAATCGAATCCCCGATCCCACCGTCGGCCTCGGCGTCACGGAGACTGGACGAATCATCAATCGCATTGACCCCGCGCCCAGCTATAACGATCTTAACCTTTCACTTTCGATCCCCCTCCCGATCTTTAACAGCTACCGTGGCGAGTACCAAGCCGCGTTAGCAACCGCAGCGCAGGCTCAGGTCACCCTACAGTCAACCGAGCTGAAGGCTGAGGTCGACGTTAGGACCAGCTTTGACCGGTACCAGCTCGCCAAGCAACAGTTGGCGAAGTATCAGGGAAACGCGATTGAACTGGCCAGGAGGGTGCTAGAAGCGAAACTCACGAGTTATCGCCTGGGCGCCACCACCTTGCTAGACGTCTTGCAGGCCGAAAAGGACGAAACCGATGTTCGACTCAACTATATTGCGGCCCTGACAGAACGCGCCGGTGCACTAGTGGCCGTCGAACAATCAGCCGCCTTTTGGGATATCAAGTTCCCAGTGGATCACTCGGGTTTAAATCGACCCCTGTTGCCGAGCACTCCGGCTAGGGGTGAGTAATCAAAGCCAGAAGGGCCAAGGCCAGCGCAGTCGCGAGGCCGACAGCTAAGATCCCAATGACGCCGAGTAAACGGTGTTCGTGAGCAGGGCCCTTTTGCTCAGTCGGAGACTGGTTACCCGAAGGACTCGAGGATGCCGCTTTCACCTTTCCAAAACGTTACCATAAGGAAAGGTAGAAGGGTAGTCATTTTCGTCGAATCATTCGGTGTCGACCGCTTTCGCTGGGTGACTATCGCTCGCATCGCACGCGATTTCGAAGCATCGATGCATGGGGAAAAACTCAAAATTCCTCCGGGTCGACGGCGCGCCGAGTGTTTCGCCCTACCGTTACCGCCCATTCGCTGTCTCGTCGCTACTGCTCACAATCAGTGATTCTAGATTCTGTCCGACCTGCTTGCGGTTGTTTGAGAACGCTTCGCTATAATAAAACCGCTAAACATTATTCAAGCGCAAGCGTGCAGCCGGCATCCTGAAACGTTTAACAAATCTACCTTAAAAGGTCAAAGTGGACCGTAGCCCGATCACAGTGGCATTTTGCGCAGCAAAGGTTCCGCCGGGATTGAATATGTATTGGAAGTCCGGCTGCAAAGTTAACCAGGAGGTAAGCTTGGCTGCGTACGTCACTTCAATCAGAGTTTCAGACGTGTACTGCAATCCGCCTTGATTGTTTCGGTTCGCTTCCCGGCTGATACCGCTATGCGTAACGCCAATGCCAAAGATGTCTTCATTGCGCCCTGCGAAAAGGCCATTGTAATTAAATCCGGCATCAACATACCGCGAAACAAAACCAAACGCCGGCGGCATCAATCCGATACGGAAAAAGAGCCCTAGGCTGGGAGCCTTGGCCTGTTTATCTGTTGCCGTTTTCTGCCAAATCGCCTGGTCAATAGTCGCGTAGAATCCATACCCGCTTCGATTAAATGAATCCGGGTTGGAATTGAGGAAGCCGTCATACCTGCTATGGAACATGCATCCCAGTTTGTACGTAGCCGGAAGACCACTCGCATTTGGGTCGTGGTTTACTTTATAGTCGACTTCCCAGAATGTCATTATTCCGTCCCTACCACGAATATTTGGGAGCCCGCTATTGTTTGTGTTTTCAGAAAGTGTGCTTCCACTGTAAAGGCCTATTTTGAAATCTAGCTGTGGCATTGGGTGCAGGAGCAAGCGCACTCCAAGGGCTGATAGCGGATAAGTGGGCACAAATGGATAGTTATCGCCCAGGAAGGTGAAAGCGCCGAAGGAGCCGCAAACGAAGAGATTCGAATAGTCAGAATAATAGAACTCGTTGTCGGCTAGAAACTGGCCGATTTTGAGCGAGAACCGGTCATCGAACATTGATTGCTCGTACCAATATTCCGCGAACCGGGCTGTGTCATAACCATCGATATTGCTGACGGTACTGAGGTCCCCCGTATAGCCCTTCGATAAGCTCGTTCCATGAATCTCGAACCCCGAGATGTGAAAGCTCCCTCCTTTCAAGCCAATGCTTTTTTCCAGGTCAACATCAAGATCCAGTTCCAGTAGACCCTGGTAAGTCGCCCCCGTCCGTATTCCGCCGCTTACATTTCCAAAAGCATCTGTGGTGTAGATCCCGCTTATCGTTACCCCATAGCTATTAAGCGTCTTGCGTATGCCTGTCAGACTAGTCAGCGGCGATGGGACTGGAGCAAATACTGGTGGCGGCGGTGGCGCGGCCGGGTTACCGAAATTCACCCCTTGTGCCGAGCAGATGGCGGTACTCTTAAAGATAAGATCGAACGCAATAAGAAGCACACCCAGCGTCTTTGTTCGGATTCTGAAGCCCATGGTTAAAGCAGACCGATTCAGGGCGAGAAAGGTCAATGAGTTTAGTTTGACAAGTTCGTCAAGTTTGTCCTTTCCCGGCCGCTTGACACAGCGCTCAGTGCACACAGAAAATTCAGTTCTTGATCCGTGCGCGGAATTTAAAGTCAAGAAATCTGTGTAACAACTCATCTCGAACACGCAATGACGCCTCAAATCGCACTTCTTCGCGCCGTCAATGTCGGCGGCATTAAAGTCAGCATGGCAGATTTGAAGACTTTATTAATTGATCTCGGTTTCGAGGACGTTCGCACCTTGCTTAACTCGGGCAACGCGGTGTTCCGAAGCAAAGGCACGAACGGAGTGGACCTCGAAGAAGCCTTGGAAAGGGAATTCGCCAAGCGAACAGACCGCCCGACAGAGTTTTTTGTACGAACCGCCGAAGAATGGAAATCGATCATCGACCGGAACCCAATGACCGCCCAGGCACGTCGTGATCCAGGCCATCTTTTGTTGGTTGTCTTAAAACGCGCCCCCAGCAATCAAGAGGTTGAATCACTGAGGGCTGCTATTGTTGGGCCGGAGATCGTGCAAGCCGACGGCAAACAGGCGTATATTTACTATCCGGCCGGAGTCGGACAGTCGAAATTGACTGCAAAGCTGATCGAAAGGCACCTGGGCAGCCCAGGCACGGGACGCAATTGGAATACGGTGTTGAAGCTAGCCGCAATGGTCAGTTGAGGCACGCCGACGTGGATCTTTGGTAGGGCGAGGCTCCCGAACGTCCGGACGGTTTTTGCGAAGCAATTGGCTCAAATCCCTACTGTTCGTGTGAAAGGCCGAAAATCGCGCCGAGCCGTGGCCCACGATAGAGTACGGCTCGGCACGTTTTATGGCCTAACAACGGTGTAGAGCGGGCAACACCAAAGACTTCGCAACGCCGATTCTGACATTCGGGAGCCTTGCCCCACCAAAGGCAACATCATTTTTCGCAACTACCCGCCGTTCCCCTCAACGGGTTCATCCCCGCGGGCTGCGCCGGTCATAATCGCGACTACTTCGGACATCGTATTCTTTTGAGGCGTGGTGACGGCAGCTCGACGTCCGAGACGCATGATTTGAATCCGGTCGGCGACCTCGAAAACGTGGGGCATATCGTGACTGATGAGAATAACTGGGAGGCCTCGATCCCGAATCGTGCGAATCAAATTCAGAACCTGACCGGATTCGCGGACACCCAACGCCGCAGTCGGTTCATCCATGATGACTAGCCGGCGAGCGAATATTGCCGCCCGGGCAACCGCCACACCTTGACGTTGTCCACCGGAGAGCTTCTCCACCGCGCTATCGATCGCCGGCAGATGAAACTTCAATTCATCCATTTCATGCTGGGCCTCACGTCGCATCCGGTTCTTATCTAACAGCCTGAACCAGGTGCCCAGCGGCCCTTTGTGCCGCAACTCCCGGCCCAGAAACAAATTCGTCGCAATATCTAACGCGGGCGCAACCGCAAGGTCCTGGTACACGGTTTCGATTCCAAGTTTTCTGGCTTCCAGTGGGCTACGGAAATGCACCGGTTTACCATCGAGCAACACCTCTCCTTCATCGGGGACAACTGCGCCGCACAGCACTTTGATCAAAGTACTTTTCCCGGCGCCATTATCGCCTACCACCGCTAATACTTCTCCAGCCTTCAAATCGAGGTTCGCATGATCCAAAGCGGTAACTTGCCCATATCGTTTCGTGATACCTCGAGCTTCCAACACCACGGTGCCTTTCGGCGGCAACGTTACCTTGGTAGTGAAATCCGTACTCATCGTTGTTTCTTTCTCGACATTTGGTCCAGGGCCACCGCGCTAATTACCAGAATGCCGGTTATCAGGTCCTGCCACAAGGGGTCGATACCGGTAAGGGTCAGACCGTTTCGTAACACAGCCACAATTAAGGTCCCGATCAGGGTACCCCATAAACTTCCTCTGCCACCAAACAGACTGGTTCCACCGATGACCACTGCGGTGATGCTATCAAGATTTGCGCTCTGCAGAGCATTAGGATCAGCATTCGGAATTCGCCCCAGCGCTAACCAAGCGCCGATTCCGTACAGCAACCCGGCAAACGTATAAACGGAGAGTAGCCGGGCTTGAACGGGAATACCAACTAACCGGGCGGCCTCGCGATTGTTTCCGATGGCATAAACATGCCGGCCCCACGCCGTGTGACTTAGTAGATACCAGACCAGAGCGTAAAGCACCAACATGACGATCATGCCGTAGGTGATCGAGGTATCGCCGACGGCAAAAGCGTTTCCAGTCCAGGAAAGCAAATCGTCGGTAACGGGGAAGGCGCCGCCTTGGGCAACTAATCGGGTGATCGCAGTGACAATACCGAGCAGGCCCAGAGTTACGATAAATGGCGGTAGCATCAGCCGGCTAACAAGCAACCCTGCGGTCAACCCGAAGCTGGTGCAGATTAACAGCGCGAACAACAGAGATAAAATGGGATTCTGCTGTTCGGCGACCAGCCGGCCGGCGAGGATCGTTCCCAACACGGCAATGCCCCCATTCGCCAAGTCAATCCCGGCCGTCAGGATGATCATCGTTTGTCCGATGGCCAGAGTTCCGACGATTACACTTTGTTGCACCACCAGCGAGAGATTGCCGGTAGCCCAGAAAGTCTTCGTCGCGAACGAGAACACGGCGCAAAACACAATCAACACGATCAGCGGACCAAAGGTCGGCGTCGTGATCAGCCGGGCCAAGCCGCCCGTTGTGCGCCTGGAAGCCGCTACACTGCTTGTGCTCATTGGTTATGTACGGCAGGGACGAGCTCCTGCTCGTCTGTACTTTCGATTATTTGTTCCACGCGACAGCACAGGGCAGAAGGGAACTCGCCCACTACCGTTCTCAGGACGAGCAGGAGCTCGTCCCTACCAAATTCAGGGCAGAATCGCTGCCAGCAGCCGGTCTTTGGACGCTGCTGAACTGCTCGAACCCCAGCAATTTTGCAGGCCCCACTTCGTGTCCTTGGACTCCAGGCCGGTGAACGGTTTGTCAGTGATTAAGCTGGCGCCGGTATTAATAAAGCCGCTTGGCTTTTTCCCGGTCTTTACGTAGTCAACCACGTAGTCGACCCCTTTGGTTGCCATGATCTTAGGGAATTGCATGACCGTCGCCCCGATCTTTCCTTGTTGAACATACTGCACACCCAGGCGGCCTCCATCGATCGATGTCAAAACGATGTCCTTGGTTTTGCCCCGAGCCTTGATCGCTGCATACGCTCCCTCGGCCGCCGGCTCGTTGATGGTGTAGACGACGTTGATGTCTGGGTGGGCCGTTAACAGGTTTTCCATCGCGGTTTGACCTTCATCCTGAGCTCCGTGCGTGTTCTGTTTTCCGACGATTGCCGGGTCACCTTCTTGGATGCCAAAGCCTTTTAAGAATCCGTCATGACGCTGATTGTCGACGGTGCCACCGGGCGTACCGTCCAGCATGGCCAGCTTTGGCTGCTTATCCCCCAACGCCTTGCGCGCGTACTGGCCTTGAAGCACACCCGCCTCGAAATTGTCCGTTGCCAGAGTTGCATCAACGGCGTCTGCCGGATCCGTCGCCGTGTCGAGGGCGATCACCAGGACTCCTTTGTCGCGGGCTTTCTTAATGATGCCCAACATACCGGTCGAGTTGTTAGGGGTAATCAGTATCCCCTTCACCCCGGCACTGATCAGGTCCTCGACTGCAGCTACTTGGCCCTCGTTATCACCATCAAATTTGCCGAATCGGGCGATCAGTTTAGCGCCCTGTTTTTCCGCTTCCGCGGTTGCGGCTTGGCGTAGCTTAACAAAGTAGGGGTTCACCTCGGTCTTCGTGACAAGTCCGATAACAACCTGGTCTCCGGCGGCTTTGGCTGTCGGGGTCGTTGGGCTAAAAAACGCGGTCGCTGCGCCAAGAAAGGAGGCAGCGGCAAGCATGGTAGAACGTCGGATATCAATACGCATAGTGGGGGTTTGTCGGGGGTTTGAAATGGGGGAATACGGAGCTCCCAACCTTTGCACTGCGAGGAGGATGGCTGTCAACCATTAAATAAATCGGAATGATTTATTATTTGACCGCTTGCTGGCTACTCTTCTAGACTCCCCCGGCGGCACGGATTTGTCCCCCAACCTCGAATGGCCGCCAGTTAGTGATTCGTCGGAATAGGAAAAAAAATGCCCGACATTTTATCCTCACTCTCATCGGCTGCCCCACCCCGCTTCATCGATCCAAGCCGGGGAACCAATCAATCGGGCGTTAAGCTCTACAATGAACGCTTAGTTCTGTCCCTGATCCGAAGTCACGGAAGCCTTTCAAAAACCGAGATTGCCCGGCGGACTGGTCTCTCGACCCAGACCAGCTCGGTAATCATGAAGCAACTCGAAAACGATGGTCTGCTCGTCAAAGGGACACCCATTCGCGGCAAGGTCGGACAACCTTCTGTGCCGATGTCACTCAATCCGGAGGGCGCTTTCTCGATCGGCTTTAAGTTCGGGCGACGCAGCGCGGATCTCGTACTGATGGACTTTGTCGGGAAGGTCAGAAGCGTATTGCGCGAGAACTATGCTTACCCCACTCCGACCGAGCTCGAACGATTTGTGCGTTCCGGAGTCGCCGAGATTGTTGAGCAATTGGATGAGGAGCAAACCAAACGAATCTGCGGGTTAGGTATCGCTGCTCCTTTCGAAATGTGGGGCTGGGAAGATGAGGTGGGCGCGCCTCACGAAGTGCAAGAAGCGTGGCGAACTTACGATATTAAGACCGAAGTGGAACGGCTGGTGCCATGGCCGGTTCACTTTTGTAACGATGCCACCGCCGCGTGCGCCGCCGAACTCGCCTTTGGTAACCAAGCCAGATACACGAATTTCCTCTATATCTTCTTTGCCACCCTGATCGGGGGCGGGATCGTGCTGAACGGGGCGCTTTATCCCGGTCGGGCCGGGTATGCGGGTGCGTTCGGCTCTGTATTGGTGCCGAATGGGAACGATTCAAACCGGGCGACAGCCAAAAGCTTAATTCGTTGTGCCTCCAATTACATTCTTGAGAATATTTTGAGAAACGAAGGAAAAGACCCTTCAATCCTGTGGCAATCGCCAGACGACTGGAGCAGCGTCGATTCAACGGTGGCCGCGTGGATCGAGCAGGCCGCCACTAGCGTCAGCATCGCGATCGGCTCGGCGATCTCGATTATCGATTTCGAGGCTATTGTAATCGATGGTGCATTCCCGCGAGCAGTTCGATCCTTAGTCGTCCAACGGATCCGCGAGCGATTTGCCCTCATGGATCTGCAAGGAGTTGCGCCGGCAGAAATTGTCGAAGGCACAATCGGGAGGGACGCACGCGTCCTGGGAGCAGCCAGCCTGCCGCTCCTGGCGGGCTTCGCCAGAGATCGAGACCTCCTTTTTCACTAACCTGCTTAGAGTTGACCATTTTTTCGCGCGCAGGCAGGACGGTGCTGCACCCAAAGGGAATAGCCGCAAAAGAAGACAAAGAATGCAAAAAAGAGAAATCACGAATGAACGCGAACAAAGACTTAACCGCAGATTTACGCAGATGATAGTGATCCACAGGTTACATAGAGTAAATGTTAGACCCGGTCACTTCCAAAGGTTCAAAGACACCTCTAACGGTAGGATGGTTCCCTGTGGCAACAACCGTGATCGAAGCCCAAAGCACATCTGCGTAAATCTGCGTTCATCTGGGGTTAAGTCTTCTCGTAGTTCGTCTTTGCGTTCTCTGCGATCTTTTGCGGGTAGTCCTTTTGCTTCGGGCTGCGCCGCGCCGTGTTCTTCGCGATTACTGCTGTGAACTCAGAAACGAAGATTGAGGAAATTAAGACGGGTCCGTTAGACATCCTGATCGGGATTGACTGGGGCGGCACCAAAATCGAAGGGATTGCTTTGACTCAGGATGGGAAAGAGCTCCTCCGCCTCCGTGAAGAGACACCGCGCCACGACTATGAAGGTTGCCTGCGCATCATTGTTGATCTGGTCAATCGTCTGGAGGACGGGATCGGATGTCGCGGTACCATCGGGATCGGAATCCCGGGCTCGTTAGAGCCCAAATCACGCCTGGGAAAAGGAGCGAGCTCAACCTGGCTGCTCGGCAAGCCGGTGGAACACGATCTCCGAGTCGCGTTGGCCAGAGAGATTCGGGTGGAGAACGATGCGGACTGTCTGGCGGCATCTGAAGCCGTTGATGGAGCGGGCGCTGGATATCGGGTTGTCTTTGCCGTGATTCTCGGAAGCGGCGCCGGCGCCGGTATTGCCATCCATGGACGTGCCCATCATGGCCCAAACAACAGCGGCGGCGAGTGGGGCCATAACCCGTTGCCTTATCCTAACACCAGTGAGATTCCAGGATCGCCCTGCTATTGTGGAAAGAGCGGTTGTATGGAGACCTGGGTATCCGGCCGCGCTTTCCAGGCAGATTACACGCGCCATTCCGGAAACGATTTAGCCGCAAAAGAGATCATTGCGAAAATGCGCGCCGGTGAATATCTCGCTCGGCTGGTTTGGCAACGCTATCTTGACCGAGTCGCTCGTGGCTTATCGATCGTGGTTAACACGCTTGACCCCGACATCTTTGTGATGGGAGGTGGCATGTCCAATGTCGACGAGCTTTACACCGAACTCCCAGCGCAACTCGCGCGTTATACTTTTTCCACCGTCTTCGAGACGCCGATAAAAAAAGCGGTTCACGGCGATTCGAGCGGAGTACGCGGAGCGGCCTGGCTCTGGAAAGAGGAGCCAAAGCACCTATGACTGGAGGGGAGCCACTTTGGCCTGTGTCTAAGGAACCCAATGTATTCTATCCAAAGCGAATAGCCGCTATGGGAGGTAGCAAACAAGCGGCTCCCGCGAATTACCCAGCGCAATGTTTCGCCTTCCGGGTCTGTTCAGTGCCGAGTGGGTACGACGGTCATAGAACTGCCGCACGTCGAAACGTTCCCGGGAGCCGCCTGTTTACCACCCATTTTGGCACTTCCGCGCTTTTCGATAGAATCCGGTGGGTTCCTGAGGCAAAGGCCAAAGCGGCTCCCCTCCAAGCGAACGCCTTGAACTCCTGAACTCCTCAACTCCTTTTACCCTATGCCCGACCTCGCTGCCCGCTACGAATTCGCCTCGAACCTTATCAAAGACGCTGGCGCGCTTGCGCTCGACTACTTCCATCGGCTCGGCACCCTGACGATCAAGCAGAAAGGGGAACAAGACATGGCCAGCGAAGCCGACCTTAACGTTGAAATGCTCATTAAGAATCGCCTGCAAAGCCAGTTTCCGGAAGATGCTTTTCTTGGCGAAGAGACGGGGCGTACAGAGTTCTCCGCTGGGCAGGGTGTCTGGGTGGTCGATCCGATCGATGGTACCCAGCCTTTTATTAACGGTCTCGCCGGATGGTGTGTGTCGATTGCATTCGTGCGAAATGAATTATTGGAGATGGGTCTGGTTTATGGGCCCGCTCGCGATGAATTGTTTCAAGGTTGCCAGGGGCTACCGGCAACCCTGAACGGGAATCCAATTAAAGTTGGCAACGCGAAGCGTCTAACCGACGGCATTCTCGGTGTCGGCTACTCACCAAGGGTAAAGCCGGACGAATTCCTTCCTCTCTTCTCGAGGCTGTTGAAGCAAGGATCGATGTTCTATCGGGAAGGTTGCGGGGCATTGGCGCTATGCTACGTGGCTGCCGGAAGGCTGATTGGATACGTCGAGCCTCATATCAACTCGTGGGACTGTCTCGGTGCTTTGGCTGTTGTTCAGAGTGCCGGCGGAGTCATCAACGATTTCCTCGCCGATGACGGTCTTTGGAAAGGGAACCGCGTAATCGCAGGCCCAGCATCGTTGTATCCGACACTGGTGGATTTATTTTGAGACGAGCGTCCGTACTCGAAGATTCCTGAATGCAGGACGACCGGCAAATATCTAGCGCGCTTGGAGGGGAGCCGCTTTGGACCGTATCCCGCCACCCTAGCATCATTCTTCTAGCCACTATTCCCGCCGGAAAACGCTAGAAAAACGGGCGGCTCCCGGAACGTTTCGACGCTTCGCAGCTCTACAACAGGAATCCGAAGCCCGGGGTGAATGCAGCATCATGGGTAATTCGCGGGAGCCGCCCGTTTATCGCACGCTTTGGCGGGAATGGCGTTATGACAAATAATGCTTGGGTGGCGGAATACCGTCCAAAGCGGCTCCCCTCCAGGCTCTTGGCCGCTCAACGCCTATCCGCCAATCAAAAGCTTTCGAGGACGATTCCAGCGAGCTATCGATACAACCGATGATTGATCGGTTGGAGCTGCACGAAAAGATCTCGATAAACCTGGTACCGCGCCTCCAATTCCTTAGCCTGGTCTCCTCTAGGCTCCAAGCTTATCTCTTCTTGGCGGACAGCGGCAGCGGCAGCCGAACCATTGGCATATACGCCCGTGCCGATGCCGGCTAATAGCGCCACCCCCAACGCGACGGCCTCTCGAACCGGACTAATCTTCAAAGGCAACCCGTAAACGTCGGCTTTAATTTGCGCCAGGAGCCGGTTCTGCATGGGGATTCCGATCGTAATGATTTCCTTCGGTCGCGGTTGGCCGGCCACGGTTTCCATGGCTTCGACGATGGCTCTCTCTTCGAATGCGATTCCTTCCAGGACCGCCCTGAACATCGCTCCACGAGTTGTGGTTGAGCGCAATCCGACAAACGAGCCGGCAGCGTGTGCATCCGGAAATGGCGTTAGGCTACGCACGAGATGCGGAAGGAAAATTGGCACGGCATGATGAGCGCCCGCCGCTTCGTCAGTCAGAGTCGCAAAGTCGGCCTTGCCTCCGCACTGTTGCTGAAACCATTCGATGGCGGCGCCAGCCGTAAACAAACCACCGGTAAGATAGAAAGCCGGCTCATCGATCCAGACCGCTCCTTGAGCTAAACCATGGTCGGGGAGAGCCCTGCTAAAGACAGGCTTTTCGGCAATGGCAAGAATCGTGGCCGAGGTTCCTAGACTATCCGTCACCACCTCTTTGGCCAACCCACTCACCGCAAATATGCCGCTGAGTTGATCGTGAGCGCCAACGCAAACCTGGCAGGTAGCTGGAAGATTGGTTTCTTTAGCTGTCGCTGCTGTGATGGGTCCAAGTAACGTCCCACTTCGTAAGATCGGTGGGAAGACATCGGCATCGATTTCTATCTCGGTCAGCAGTTCTGTCTCCCATGTTCGCTCGGCCAGATTATACGCCAGGCTGCGACACGCCAAACTCGGGTCCGTCGCTGGGATGTTGCAAAGCCGATACGCGAAATAATCCGCCATGTGCAGCCACTGCGCTGCCTTGTTGAATACTTCAGGCTGATGATTCTTGGCCCAGAGCATTTTACACAGTCCGAACATCGGGTCCGGATTCAGGCCGGAAATCTGAAACAAGCGGTCGTATCCGATGCGATCCCGAAGCCAGGCGAATTCTGCGGTCGTCCTGAGGTCAAACCAAGCAATCGCCGGTCCCAACGAGTGGCCGGCTTTATCGATGGGAAACAGCGATTCAGCAACACCGGATACCGCAATCCCTTTGATGCGATCGGGTAGCTCAATCTTGGCGACCGCGGCCCGGATGGTGCGGCAAACCACAGGCCAAATCAGCTCCGGATCGAAATCGGTCCAGCCCGGTTTAGGGTAACTAAGCGGCGTCCTTTCGTCAGCTTGGACTAGAATTTTCCCTGTGGAATCGAGGGCCAAACATTTAATATTGGTCGTCCCGACGTCGAGACCGAGCAACAGATCGTGATGCGGCATTGTTGATGACTCTTTACTGTGCATCGACGGGAAATGCATCCGCATTTGACGCCGGACGCGAGCTAATGAAAACGTTTACAACTCGCTGAAAACTTTTACAGTGAACGCCTATCCCTTCCCCCAAAACTAAAAGTTGTTCCCCGAAATGAAGCCATCACCCGAACCTGAGGTAACGTCTCCTGTCGTTTCGTCGGTGTCCCCCACCGAAACTCCCGTGTCTCACTCCTCCTTAGCCAACATCACCCGGCGCGAGCTTTTGATAGGAGGCGGCAAGGTGGCTGTAGTGGCTGCCGTGTCTTCGCTTTTCTCTCCGTTCAATATTTACGTAAAAGCAGCCACTCCAAAGAGCCTCTCCTTCTGGCAATTCTATGGCCCAGGCGGCGGCTCAAAAATGCAGGACCAATGGTTTCAAGACACGGTTAAGTCCTGGAATAGCTCCCACGACGTCAAGGTCGAACTGCTTTACGTCCCTAACCAGGAGTACATGAACGGTTCCAAGCTACAAACCGCTTTCGCATCCGGACAGGGACCTGACATCTTCATTATCAGCCCGGGCGATTTCCTACGTTACTACAACGGCGATGTCTTAGTGAATTTGTCGCAGTATATGGACGATGCCGCCAAAAAAGATTTCTTCGATAACGTCATGGAGACTCGCATGGTGGACGGCAAAATTTACGGGCTGCCGATGGAGGTTGAGCCCATGGCGATGTACTACAGCCATAAAGCCTTCGCCGAAGCTAATCTCTCGGAAGCAGATATTCCAAAAACTTGGGACCAGCTGATCGAGGTCTCCAAAAAACTGACGAAGAAAAATCAGTTCGGTTGTCTATTCGAGACCACTCCGGGTTACTATCAGAATTTCACTTGGTACCCGTTTCTCTGGCAGGGAGGCGGGGATATGGTGACCCCGGATGGAAAAAAGAGCGCGTTCAATTCGCCTGGCGCCGCTCAAGCGCTGAAGTTTTGGCAAGACGCCGTCAAACAGAATGTATCCCCTCGTAACGCCCTCGGTGGTGGTGGTTGGAATGTAGTAGCAAACATGGTGAGCGGCTATTGTGCCATCCAGAACCTTGGGATTTGGGGAGTCTCGGCGTTGCGGGAAGGTGCTAAAGGGTTTGAATACGGCGTATTCCCTTGCCCGACACCGCCCAACGGCACACCGAAGAGCGTGCTCGGCGGCTGGTCGTTTGTCGCTAATGCAAAAGGCAAAGACCCGGAGACGGCAGCGAAGTTTTGCGTATGGGCGCTAGGCTCAATGAGCGACGACTCTATCGGACGGGTAGTCGATTGGTGCATCAAAGCAAAGAGCGATATTTCGCCTAGAAAATCGGCTTTAGAGAAAGCGACTCAGCTTGGTGGTTACAGCGACGGACCAATGAAAGTGTTTAAAGATGAAGTCTTTCCCACTGGACGTGGCGAACCTCGGGTTCCACCGGAAGTCTACAAGGCCGTTTCGGACGCAATTCAAGCTTGTCAATTGGGAGGAGCAAATCCCGAGCAACAGGCAGCTTCGGCCAGCCAAAATATCGACTCCTACCTCGCGGGATATTCGGGTGCACCGTTGAAATGAGCGCATCGCTGGACGCACCTAGTAAAGTAGAGAAGCGTCCAGCCATGGGACGTCCTAGACCGCGATTGAAACGCAGCCAAAGGGAAGCTTTGGCTGCGTACCTGTTTATCCTGCCGGACGCCCTCGGGCTGGCCATCTTTGTGGCCTTGCCCATGCTCTTTTCTTTGAGTCTGGGTTTCTTTTCAGTAAACGGGTTTGGCGGGTTTAAGTTCGTTGGTCTGGCTAACTATCAACGAATGTTGATCGATCCCCTTTTCCGGCAAAGCCTGTGGGTAACGTTCGTTTACGTTTTGATTCTGGTCCCTGCGCTTTATGTTACCGGTCTCGGACTAGCGTTGCTGGTCAATCAGCGCATCCCTTTTATCGGCTTCTTTAGAAGCATGTTTTTCGTACCCAATGTGGTCAGCCTGGTAGTTGTCGCTCTCACTTGGCAAGTAATGCTGGTTGATAAAGTTGGGTTTGTTAACCGGCTATTCGAGTTCTTCGGTCTATCGGGATACTCTTGGTTGGGCGACCCGAGCATTACCCTGTACTCCATTCTCTTCGTCACGGTCTGGTTCCTCATGGGGTACTACATGATTATCTTTCTGTCCGGGCTGCAGGAGATCCCTCGTGAGTACTACGACGCCGCGCGCATCGATGGCGCAGGTCCTTTGGCAACATTTTTTCGAATCACGCTGCCGTTACTCCGCCCAACTAGCTTTTTCGTATTGTTAGTATCCTTGGTCTCCGCCGTCGCTGGTTCTCAGGCATTCGACCTGATCTATATCATGACGAGAGGCGGTCCGGCTAATTCAACTTCGTTAGTGATTTTCTATATCTACCAGCAGGCGTTCCAATATAACAATTACGGCTACGCCGCCGCTATGGCCTCGTTTTTAGTTCTCATCCTGCTGATCGTAACCTGTATTCTTTTTGCCGTTACTAAGGGGGGAAGATTCCACTTCACGTAGCTCCGGCCCATGACCGAACCAACCGTTGAAATCCATCCATCACGGCCGTCTCGAAACGTCCTTCGACGACTGGGACCTATTTTGCTTTTTTGCTTCACCGCGGCCTTGGCAATTTTAACGATCAGCCCGCTCGTGTGGATGATTTGCGCCTCGCTTAAGCCGGGAGACGAGACCTTTAGCCCCAACCTTCTTCCGCAGCATTGGACCCTGGACAATTTCCTGTATGTGTTCACGGCGTCTCCGTTCTGGCGATACATGCTCAACAGCTTTTTTGTTGCCGGCACCATTACGGTGGTTGCCCTCTGGTTTCACTCTATGGCCGGATTCGCGCTTGCCCGGCTCAAGTTTCCTGGGCGGGACCTCATCTTTCTCATTATCTTTTCGACCTTCCTGGTGTCATTGCCGGTCATCATCGTTCCTCTTTTCATTTTGGTCCGGCAAATGGGGATGGTGAATACTTATGCTGGCCTCATTATCCCAGCTATTTTCAATGCGTTCGGAATTTTTCTTTTGCGGCAATTCTACATTGCAGTTCCCCAAGAACTTCAAGAAGCGGCGATTATTGATGGCGCTAGTTATTTCCGGATCTATTGGAGCGTGATGCTGCCGCTTAGCCGGCCGATTCTAGCTGCGCTCGCCGTCTTTTTCTTTCTCGCAAACTGGAATGCCTTCATTTGGCCGCTGACGATTACTAACGATCAGAGTTTGTGGGTCGTTCAGATCGCGATCGCCAGTTTCCACAATCAGTATTCGTCCTCGTGGAATTATATCATGGCCGGTTCAGTCATTATCGCGCTCCCAACGCTTGTGCTGTTCTTCATCTTCCAACGGCAGTTAGTAGAATCGATCAAAACCTCCGGCCTCAAGTAGAGCTGCACGAATAGCCGATAGTCGATAGCCAATTGAAAACATCCCAATGAAAAATGCCGCAACCTCTGAATCATATCTCGCCGGAATGGCAGCTTACTGTTCGCTCTTGGCTATTCGCGCAGCGCTATGAGCACTTATTCTTTCAATGGACTTGGGATGTCACTTGGTAACCTGGCGCGTTTGTCAGATGCCGAGACTCGATCAATCAGCGCAGAAAATTTTTCGGGAGCCAAAGGCGAAGGCGGTAAGGCAACCGAAGGCACTGGAGCCATCCCCGCCCGTGAATTAGGTCAGGGTTGGAAAGTTTCTCCCAGTATCGACATCGAGGGGCGCAAACTCTGTACCCTCGCCGATATTCGCGGATCCGGCGCCATTCAACACATCTGGTTAACGGTTCACCCGCAGCACTGGCGTCGCTTGGTTTTGCGAATATTCTGGGACAACGAACCCACGCCGTCCGTTGAAGTACCGCTCGGTGATTTTTTCTGCAACGGTTGGGGCGTCCGCTGTAATATTACCTCAATACCAGTAGCCGTGAACCCCGCCGGCGGATTTAATAGCTATTGGGAAATGCCATTTAGAGAGCGTGCGCTAGTCACGCTGGAGAATTTGGGTCCGGACAAAATCGACGGCTTCTATTATCAGATCGACCACACGCTAACATCAGTCGAAGCGGATCGGGCTTACTTCCATGCCCAGTGGAGAAGATCAAACCCGCTGCCTTATCAAACCGTGCACACCCTTCTCGATGGTATTAAAGGGAAAGGACAATATATCGGCACCTATTTAGCCTGGGGAGTCAGAAACAACGGTTGGTGGGGTGAGGGCGAAATTAAGTTCTACCTGGATGGAGATCGGGACTGGCCCACCATTTGCGGTACAGGCACTGAAGATTATTTCGGCGGCGCCTGGAACTTTGAGCATCCGAAAGGCGAATACGGCGTATTTTCGAGCCCGTTTCAGGGGTTACCGCAAGTGATCAAACCGGATGGCCTATACCAGAGTCAACAGCGTTTCGGAATGTACCGGTGGCATGTTATGGATCCGATTCGTTTTCATGACGATTTGCGGGTAACGATCCAAGCGCTTGGGTGGAGGTCGATGCTAGAAGGGCAAAGACGCTATTTGCCGTTACAAGACGACATCGCATCCACCGCTTTCTGGTACCAGACTGAGCCACACGCGGCATTCCCGGCGCTGCCGGAACTAAATTTCTTGGAAGTGGTTTGACTCGTAGAGCGACACGCACAGCGCCTGGGATCAAAAATAGAAGACGATAAGAAAATCGCTACACCTGAATCCCATTACTTTGCTTTAACCAGCAGAAGCGGGATGTTGATGTTGTGCCGAACGTGATGAGCGGTAGTTCCTAAGAATATATCCGCAATGAAACGATGCCCGTGAGTGCTCATCGCCACCAGGTCGCAGCCCTCTTTTTCAACCCATTTTACGATTTGCTGAGAAGGATCGCCGTAAGCGAGTTCAGCATCTGCTTTGACGCCAGCGGAACGAAACTCGTTCCGAACTTTCTGCAGGTAAGCCTTATCCTCGATAATCTCGTCGCTAACCGCTTCCGGACCATAGGTCCGCGCCGCCCAACCGTCGGCTACATGCAATAAGACAACCCGGCTGTGCATGGCCACGGCCAGCGCCTTGATATGTTCGATGATCGCGCGGTCCGTCGGCGTTGCTTCCAAGGTGACCAGGATTTTGTCGTACATACCGTCTCCAGATTTTTAGTGTCCGACGATAATCGTCCAAACCTGGCGCAGGGAATCCGGCAGACTATAGATATCCATGGCGGTGATCAGGATGGCGCTGCCCCAGCCGGCAAACAACAAGAATCGCCCGATGCGCCACTTCCCCATTCGTTTGCTCGAGCTAGCGAACAGCAGCAGCGGAAACATGGCGAATGGTAATTCCAGACATAGAACGACTTGGCTGAGGTTAACCAAATCCGTGATGCTACTATCCCCGCGGAAGCTGACAATAAGGATCGCCGGGACTACCGCAATCACGCGCGTGATCAGCCGCCTGACCCAAGGCTGGATCCGCCAACGCATGAATCCTTCCATCACGACTTGTCCGGCGAGAGTTCCCGTAATCGTGCTGCTCTGTCCACTGGCCAGAAGAGCCACCGCGAACAGAGTACTGGCTAAAGTCGTTCCCAGCAGCGGCGCCAACGTCAAGTGGGCTACTCGGATCCAATCGCTGTCCGGACTGAATTCAACCGTTTGACCACCCGCGACGGCGACGCTGGTTTTGCCATAAAAGACAATCGCAGCCAGCACCAAGATGGCGGCATTGACAAAAAAGGCGATGGTCAGAGCCACCGTGGTGTCAACCGTGTTGAACCGGATTGCACGGCGAATAGAAGATTCGTCGTTCTGCAGTTTCCGGGTCTGCACCAACGCGGTGTGCAGATAGAGATTGTGAGGCATGACGGTCGCCCCAATTATGCCAATCGCCGCGACTAGCATTCCGCTCCGGGCGATATTGGGACGGACCATCGCATGAGCCATTTCAAAAAAGTCCGGTCGGGTGGACGCCAAACCGAAAATCTCGATGGCGTAGCAGGCGCCAATAGTCAGTACGAAAACAGAGACAACGGCTTCGATGAGTCGCATGCCAAACCCTTGCAGGGCGAGGAGCAGCAAGACGTCAAATGCCGTGATAATAATGGCCCACTGAATCGGGATGTGGAACAACATGTTCAGCGCAACCGCGCTGCCGAGAGCCTCAGCCAAATCGGTCATACAGATCGCGAGCTCCATCGAGATCCAATTTGGCCAGCGGGTCCAACCGGGAGACCAATCGCGGCTACATTGTGCGAGGTCTTTGCCGCTGGCGACGCCCAAACGGGCAGCGATGAGTTGCAAGAAAATCGCCATCAAACTGGCGAGCGCCACCACCCAGAGGAGGTCGTATTTGAATTGCGCTCCACCGGCTAGATCGGTGCCCCAATTTCCTGGGTCCATGTAACCGACACTCACCAGAATGGCCGGTCCTACGAATGCCCGCCACTGCCGGAAGAAACCCGCTTTGACGGGCGGTACATCAACTGAACCGTGTACGCCCTCCAATGAAAGGTGCACGGCATGCGGCTCGTCGAGTTTAGTCGGTTCATCGACTTTGGTCGGTCTCTCATTCATAGATGCGAACGTCCCGTACAAGTCTTAGGTCGACCCGTGTGCTTCTAGGATAAGGCCCAGCTATTAGTTGACACAGACAATGTTAGGTTGGCCTTAATTCATTTACAAGAGCTAAATTCATTTATAAGAACTAACAAATGCTTTTCAGGTCATGCGCAAGCATCGCCCGGAAAAAGGGCTGTCAGGCCGGAGTTGAAACGGTCTCGAATCAGATGTCGCTCCTGCGGAGTTGGACATTCCTTTGGCGATCTGAGCTCCAAAGATCGGCTCTAAGATGAGACTCCTACGGAGCCTTTTTCAAAAACGTCCCGACAAGTGCAAATACTCAACGGCGCTGAATTGCGGTCAGAATCGTCCAGCACATTCCTGTCGATTCGTGATTCCAATTCGCGTAATTCGCGGCTTTCATTCGCGTCGATTCGCGGTTTTTTA
>JAFAZK010000347.1 GCA_019239825.1 Verrucomicrobiota bacterium
AGATTGAGCAGCACCTGCTGCAGTTGGACTTCGTCACCATCCACCAAAGGCAGGTCTGGCGTTAATTGGGCATCGACCGCGATATGCTGGTTTACCAAATCGCTTCGAACCAGTTTGAGGACGCTATCTACTACTTCATTCATATCCAGGGGCGCACGGTTGATCTCGCCTTTCTTCAGCAGGACCCGCAAACGTCGAATGACTTCTCCAGCTCGTTTGCTCTCATCGACGATTTCGCAAAGGATCTCCGGGAGCTCGCCACGATCGGCGCCTTCCTTCGATAGTAAAATCTGCACCGTTTGGGCGTTGGTGAGTATGGCGGTAAGAGGCTGGTTTAGTTCGTGAGCTATGGAGACAGACAGTTCACTCAAAAGCGTCACTCGGGAGAGGTGGGCCAACTCGTTGCGCTGGCGCGCCAATTCCAACTCCGTTTTTCTGCGTTCGGTGATATCGACGATTGAAGCCAACACGAAGAGTCCGGCCGGCGTCTGGAGAGGGCTCAGACCGATCTCGACTGGGACCTCACCACCATCTTTTTGCCGACCAAAGAGTTCGCGCCCTGCGCCCATGGCTCTTGCTTGTGGGTGAGTGAAGTACCCGCCCCGATGATGCGGATGCTCGGAACGAACATGATCGGGGACAAGCATTTCTATTGACTGCCCAACCAGTTCCTGCCGGCTATAGCCAAAGATGGATTCGACCTTTGCATTGATCAGTTCGATCTTGCCCTCGGGACTGACCATAATCATCGCATTCGGGGCAGCCTCTATGACCAGGCGGAGACGCTCCTCTGATTGCTTGTGCGCGGTGATGTCTATAGCCGAGCCGATATAGCCGGCGAATTCGCCCCCAGGAAGGTGTCGGGGAACACCCGTGTCCAGGATCCAACGATATTCTCCGGCGGCACGCCGGAGGCGGTACTCCATCGTGAAAGATTGTCGGGCGTTAAAACTAGAGCTGTACGTCTCGAGGGTGCGTTTAAGGTCCTGCCCATGGATGCCTTCAGACCAACCGTTTCCCAATTCCTGCTCAATGGTGCGCCCGGTGAACTCAAGCCACGTTTTATTAAAGAAAGTGCAGAGCATGTCGGCGCCTGACATCCACACCATGACTGGCGTGGTATCGGCCAAGGTCCGGAACCGAGCTTCGCTTTCGTGCGATGCGTCCTCGCTTGCCCGCAATTGCCGTGCGAGTCGCGCCGCCCGTACCACGTCCAAACTCAACTCGTAGCCCATCGCTACCACGATCGCCAAAAAGGCCAGACTGGTCAGATAAGGCAACCGGATCAGACCCGCTTCAATCAATCCTGAATACCCAACCCCCATCAAAATGAAGAATATGATGGCTCCGCCGACGAAGGCAGCGCGGCGACGCTCGTTTGGGTCGCCCCGTCGCCAACGCGTGATAGATGCATCCGCGACAAATAGAAGGAGGAACAGCCAACTTAGGTCGGAAACTTTGATCCATGGATTTACTACTCCTTCAGCGATCGAAATCGTCTCCCCTCTGAAGATCGTCACATGCCGCAGCCCGGTGATCGTCTCGTAGTTTAGATTCGGGGCCGCGAAAAAATTCATAACGAGGTCCAAAAGCCTTAGACCGCAGGCCGTGTAGCCGAGCCAAGGTCGCCCGGCATTGAAGTAAAGGCGTACAAAACAAACTAGCGACACAGCCCCGGAAAACATTGGGAAATGTACCCACCACATCAGTCTTCCGTATTGCGCGGGAGTCCGCGCCAGCATCGTGTTCCATTCACAGAAGGCGATGGCGGCCACCGACGCGGCAAACACCGAAAATGAGAGATAGGCGAGGTGTTTGGTTTGCTGGAGCCAAACGGCAAAATGGAGGACTGCGAGGCTCAGAGAGGCCCATATGGACAGAGCCCAGATGAAATTAACCCAATTCATGGAATACCGGTAGGCGCCAGCGACCCCGTCGCTCCGCTTCCTTCCATCTGGCTGCCATTACTTTTTTTTAACCAAAAAACCAAACCTAAGTATCCGCAGATTGCTCAGATTACACAGTATGAAGGTCAGTGTACCTATCAGCGGTACAGTCAGATATTGTACCTAGGTGCAATTAGCCGCGGCTGGGAAGCTTGCACCGCCCCTTGCCCCGCTAGCTGGCAGGCGCGGTCCGCGCTTCGGTCAAGTTGTTCTCTTCGCTCTACCAGTCGCCTGACTGGTCGGTAGCGCTACGGGGACATTGTTGGCAGCTTCGATGCCTCTGCGCGCTGAGCACGCACGGTTGTGGGGGTCGTAGGAAGTTGGATTCCTGCTATCGAACTGTTGATGCTGGGTTGGGCAATACGTGTGGCTGCTCAAGAGCTTTGTCGCCTTTACAGCGGTGGGGCAAGAAGTTGAGGCGCATCTTGGTTTCTGACCGGGAGTATTGGACCAAGGTCCAATAGTCAGACTAGTAAGAATTCTGATAATCTCGTCACGGCTGATAGGATTTGTCCTAATCTCCGGCTTGTCGGGAGCGGGGGTTAGAGACGGACCAGAATCTACAAGTTAATAAAAAAGGCGTATTCTTATGAAAAGACTGACTTCCTTAACCGTGCTGGCCCTAATATCGCAAGCAACCATCTCTTTTGCAGGTCCCCCTGAACCGAAGGAAGTTATTCCGACCCCGGCGCCACCACCGGTTTCGTTCTTCCGGGGGAACGAATTCGATGTCGGAATCTTCGCGACATATGTCACCGGGACGAACGGAGGGGGATCAAGAACAACCACGTTCCCTGACGGTGACACTGTCACCATTTCCAGCGGCGGCAGTCCAAACGGTTGGGGTGGAGGCATGGATTTTACTTATTACCTTCCTTGGAAATATTTAGGTTTCCGGTTCCAAGGTGCGGGTGTTGAACTCTCCAGCCAGACTTTGACGGGCACCATTACCGGTCCCAATAACTCATTCCGGTTCAGTAGATCTAACTCGATCAGCGCTGGGGCAGGCATAATTACTGGAGACGTCGTTCTGAGGCTTCCCTTGGATGACTTTTGGCCAAATGTTCATTTGGCGCCATACGTTTTTGGTGGCGGCGGCGGTGTTTTCACCGGTGCAGGAGGAAACACGATAAACACGCGCTTTCCAGAGCTAAATGCGCGGTTCAACAACGCGTCCTCAAACGTGAATAACGATCGCGGTCTTGGACATATCGGGGGTGGGCTCGAGTATCGGTTTACTCCCCATATCGCTATCTTTGGTGAGGCCGGCTATGACTGGGTCGCTGGCGGTCAGCATAATTTCAATTCGTCAGTAAAAAACTTCGTACAGACTAATTTCGGTTTGAGATTCGCTTTTTGAATTAGCGAGCTACAGGCAGCGCAGTGCACAAACTCGGCGCAGCGTGAGTCGGAACTAAGTATCGCCACGAACGGCTGTAAGTTTATCGGACGAGTGTTTAAGCCGGGTCTAGAGCTGCGCCGGGGCGCTCCGGAATCGCACATCGCCAGACCTATAAGTCGAATGCTGCTTGGGTTGATCGATTCCATCGGCTATTAACCAGTAACTATTAGCTGTTAGCTTTTAGTTACAAGTAGCGAGTTCCTCGCTGCATTGATGAGACGGTGCGCCCGGGGGTCTAATCAATGACGTCCGTGCTGAGGGTAATGGGTAAGCTCAAGTGCAATTCGGGGAAAGCGCTTTTCCCGGAGTTTAGACGACTTCGCTGCCAATAGCCGCGTTTCGATGACGAGCACGAGACGCCGAACGGCCGAACGCCCGAACGCCAAACGCACTGTGAGCGCTGGTTAGTGGCCAGCGTTGCACCAAAGTACAATACACGTTGCAGGTCTAGATTGGTAGATTGAGGGGGATGCCGGAGCCATTGCCAATTCGCCGCCGCCTTCATATCGAGGCGTTCAACTGGACCTTGTACGCCTTACAGAACGCTGGAGTGATGATATGGGATTTAGACGTGGAAAGCTTGATGGAGACGGCCCGGCGACGGACCGGACTAACCAACTTCGGAGACATCGCTTTCCATGAGCCGTTGCGCCGGTTGGTGAGCTCTTGTGAAAACGAGGCCCGTCTCAACAGTATTGGCAGGCTCGTCTGTAGGGAGGACATTCTGCAACTCCTATGTAATCGCTTAGAGATTCAGCGAGATTTAGAGAGTTGGCCGGATATCGCCGGCCAACCGATTCCGGCGCCGATCTTCATCACGGGGCTGCCACGGAGCGGGACGACGTTGTTGCATAATCTTCTCGCGCAGGACCAGTGCGAATTTCGTGCACCATCGACATGGGAAGTTATGTTTCCGTCGCCGCCACCCTCAGCCGGAGAAGAGAATTATAAGCGGATTAAACGAGCCGAAACAAACTTGGCCTGGTTCAACGTGTTAGTGCCCGAGTTTCGCAAAATTCATCCGTTGTCCGCGCGGTTTCCACAAGAATGCGTCGCCATTCTCAGCCATTCTTTCCTGAGCGACCAATTCGATACCATGTTCAACATTCCGAGCTATCAATCTTGGCTAGAGAGAGAAGATATGCGGCCGGCGTATGCCTATCACCGACAGTTTCTGCAGCACCTACAATATGGAGGGCCGGTACGACGGTTTGTGCTTAAGGCTCCTAATCATATGTTTTCTCTGGAAGCGCTCTTTGGCATTTACCCAGATGCTCAGATTATACAGACCCATCGCGAACCGTTAGAGGTCCTGCCGTCAATCGCTAGTTTGATGAGGGTAATGCGAAGCGCGTTCAGCGACGTTGTCGATCCGGTCGCGATCGGATCTGAAATGATCAGGTTCTGGAAGGGGACACTGCACGAATTTCTCAACGAGCGGAAAGAACTTCCTGCTGGAGCTGTCCACGACGTTAAATTTACCGATCTGGTTAGCGATCCAATCGCAGTGGTCGGTAAACTCTACCGCGAACTCGGGCACGAGTTTACCGCGGAGGCTGAGGATCGCATGCGCTCATTCCTATCGAGTCACCCCAATGGACGGCACGGCAATCACTCTTATGCAACGGTCTCCTTCGGACTGGATCCAGTAGAAGTGCACCAGGGCTTTACTTTATACCGTGAGCGGTTTGGCTTATAGCATAAGGCACGCTCGGAATATTCGCACCGTGCTATGGAATGCTTATGTTCTCACGGCTTAGAGCCTCATCAACGGCGACAGCAAGATCGCTTCGCACCTGGACCCAATCTTCATAGCGATTCGTCCAGGCTCGCAGTTGAAAGGTCACAGCGCCGGAGCTGAAATTGAGAACGTAACTTTGGGGCTGTGGTTGTTTGGCTACGGCCGGATGATTTGCAGCTACTGTCTTTAGTAGTTCGACAACCCGCTGCGGGGCCGTACCACGAACCACCGTGACAGGGATTTCGATTGCGCGCTGTTGGTCCGAAAATGTCCAGTTGGTTACTTGATTGGAAATGAGCGTCCCGTTCGGGACGATGACTTCTGATCCGTCCGGTGTGCGAACGACCGTTGCACGGATACCGATGTGGCGCACCTCTCCGACCGTGCCGCCCACATCAACAACGTCGCCAACTTTAATTGGACGTTCGAAAAGCAGAATCAACCCGGACACAAAATTATTGATGATATTCTGAAGTCCAAACCCGACCCCGACGGTGAACGCCCCCATCAGGATCGTTAGCTTGTTGAGATCGACCCCAAGCACTTGCATAGCAAGCAAGAAACCTAAGAGCAGGATAGCGTATTGAACCATTGTGGAGATGGCCTGCGGCGTGCCCCGAGCAAGCTGAAAATGTTGGTAAACGTCTGCCTCGAGCAGGAAACGCAAAAACTTCGCGAATAAGAAGGACGCCCATATGATGCCCGCGAACCCTAGAATATGACCCAAAGAAACATTGAGCGAGCCGACGGTCAGCTCCGCCTGGAGCACCATTGCGATATTTTGGATTAATGGCGCCCGCAGGCCAAGAAAGTTCAGCATTACGCTCAAAAAGAGCAAAAGCGCTAAGAACTCGATAACGCCGAGGAGCCGTCGATGAAGCATGGGGCGATGAAGTTGAACGGTCCGCAACGAAGCCAGGGGCCCGACCTGGAGCGCGATGATGATCAGTCCGTCGACGATCAGTATGGCGACATAGAGAAGGGCGGCGAAATAGACGCTTAACAGAAAAGTACTTGATAGGAGATTTGCGAAGTTAACGTATCCAAGAATGTTGGATAGAAGTGAAGTGGACAAAACGATGAGGCCTAGCCAGACGGCGGCGGCGGTCGCTCGCGATAAGCGCTTGCTAGTGTTGTCAGACGTTGCTGCTAGGCGTTGGCGGCGAATCAGCCAGATCAGAAACAAAACCGCTCCCGATGTTTGTGCGAGCAAGATGATCCGGCTTAGCAGCGGTACCGAGGCAGAGATCTGTCGTAACTGGTCGACAAAATACATGACTACTATTGCATTGAGAAGCGGTACCAAATTCCGGTCGAGCAGCCGCCGGAGAATTAATACGGTTGGAATCAGCGCCACAGCTCCTGTGATTGCCAGCAGCAAGCGCGGGGCCTGCGAATAGAGTAGCCACCTGCTGCCAAGGAAAGAAAGCGCCAGGGCCGTTGAAACCGGAAGATCATAGACCGGCGCTACGGCTTGCAGACTCGGTTCCCGGTCGGACCATTTGCGCACTTGACGGCCGAACCAGTGTAATGCAACCGCTAGCACGAGAATGATCAACGCGTGGATAAGGAAGGTGAAGGGGAGTCGCTGAGCAAAGAAGGTCAAAGCATTTAGTTGCGCGAAAAGCGACTGACCAGTATTTTTCGTCCATTCCTCTTGGGACCTGCTAGCGAGGCTCCAGATGGGCGGGCTATTCTGCGAAAGAGCACCCTTCAGAACCTGGGCCTCTGCCTGCTCGATCGAAGTCACTACTTTTCGGATTCGACCTGCCTCCTCAAATGTACGATTTTGCAAGGCTAGGACTTGCGCTCGGCGTGAGGCCACCGCCTGCCGCGTTGCCTCCATGGTGTCAACGACAACCTTAACGCGTTGTAAAATCTCCGGCGTGGCGTCGCTCTGTTGTACAAAATGAAGCGTTAGCTGCCAGACCTTACTCTGCTCAGCTAGACGGGCCAGCTCCTTATCCAAACTGATACCACTTTGGGTCAGCTCGTTGTTCCATCCCGATAGCTTATCGCCAAAGCTCTGCCAACTGATCTTGAGAGGATAAAGCATCTGCAGGGAGGGATTTGAGCTCAATAGTTGCGTGTCATCGCTGATCTCTGACTCGATTTCAGCCGTTAGATGTGATAAGCCATCAGCAATGTTTGTTGTCGTTTGATCCGCGGATAAACCAGACTCGATCTCACGGAGCGATTCCAGGGTGTCCTGCGCTTTTGAGGCGATCTCAATCGGAGGGATCGGCGTGGATGTCGGGCTTGGCGTCACCTCTAGCCTGGAAGGCTGCTGTGCTTCTGCCGCATTGCTGTCGCAAGCCCAACAAAATGCCAGGAATAGGGCTATTCGAATGACTCGGCTCATAGCAGCAGTAATGGAATGACTAGAGGGCTGAGCTCGGTGACAGTCCTGGGTT
>JAFAZK010000136.1 GCA_019239825.1 Verrucomicrobiota bacterium
CTATGTAAGCGGTTCTCCGGTAACCCAGATCCTTCGGCAAAGTGAGAGATTGTCGGCTGATTTAATCGCCGTCCCGCTGCCCTTGGATTTAGTTCGCTGGTGCTGGTTGCCGGCGGAGTTGCTGGATGAACTAATTCGGAAAGCGAATTGTCCGGTATTGTGTGTGCCTGCTAGCCAGGCGCTCGTTGGAGTGAACATCAGCAACTCCCACCAGCCAAGCGAGGCTAACCTTCTGACAACCGATGTGGAGCCGAGCAGCCATCGATTGGCCACCTTTGAGTCATGAGAAAGCGATTTGCGGTGTTAACCAGCGGAGGGGACGCACCCGGGATGAATGCGGCCATCCGAGCGGTGGTTCGAACCGGGCTTCACCTTGGTTACGACGTCGTCGGCATTAATGAGGGATATAAAGGACTACTCTCCGCAAACTTTAGATTACTAACTGCTCGAGATGTGGGCGGAATAATTCAACAGGGCGGAACGATCTTGGGTAGTACTCGTTGTCCCGAATTTAAGCTCGATACTGGGATTAAAAATGCCCAGGCGATCTTGGAGGCGGCGAACATTGAGGGGTTGGTGGTTATCGGTGGTAACGGATCTCAAACCGGAGCCGCCAGATTAGCGGCGATGGGTTTCCCGACGGTCGGAATTGCGTCCACGATCGATAATGATCTGCTAGGAACGGAGATCTCGATTGGAGTGGATTCCGCTCTCAATGTTGCCCTGGAAGCAATCGATCGAATTAAAATTACCGCGAGTTCGCATCATCGCGCTTTCCTGGTCGAAGTCATGGGGCGGAACTGCGGCTACCTAGCCTTGGCCGCTGGGATTGCGGGGGGAGCTGAGGCCATCGTCATGCCGGAGGTGCCGATGGAGCCGCAAGCGGTCATAGAACTTTTCCGCGAAGCTTATCAGCGGGGGAAGGCTCATGCGATCGGAGTAGTGGCGGAAGGTGCCCGATACAATGCCGCGTCGCTAGCCCAGTACTGTAACGCGCAGAAGGATAAGGTGGGCTTCGATCTACGGGTAGTGACGTTAGGACATGTCCAGCGCGGCGGCGCGCCTGGTGCGTTCGACCGTCTGTTAGCGACTCGTTTTGGAGTTACGGCAATAGAATGCCTGCATGACGGTGAGACGGGAGCGCTGGTAGGTTTGCAAAAAGGACAGATTGTTACTACGCCGTTCGCACTGGTCGCCGGCAAAACGAAAGGAGTCGATCCGAATCTGGTCCGGATGATCGGAATGCTGGCAGCTTAGAAAGCTCTCAATTCCTCTTTCGTTATCCAAACAATCTACCAATTAGCAAAGTAAGTTTATGCAAGAGTCATCATTACAAAGGTTCAATCGTTATCTTCTGTTGCAGGCAGCTATCTCAGAGAAAGCTCCCCTGCCACAACAACCCTCAATTACAATTTCACGACAATCAGGAGCGGGAGCGAGTACGGTTGCTGAAATGGTAGCTGAGAGACTAAACGCGATCGTTAAACCGTCTGAAACAGAGGCGGGGTGGACTGTCTTTAATAAGAACTTGGCGAAGGAGGTGCTGGTCGAGCATAAGTTTCCGCTCGAGTTAGAACGGTTCATGATTGAAGACGCGCGGGTTCCCGTGGAATCGATTGTAGAAGAATTGTTGGGTATCCACCCGAATACCGTGTGGCTCGCTCAACAGACCACTAAGACGATCCTGCATCTAGCCAGTTTGGGTCGAGCAATCATGGTTGGCCGAGGAGCAGAAGTGATTACTCAACTTTTACCCTACGTTTTTCATGTTCGCTTGGTCGCACCACTATCGAAACGAATTACCCAAGCGGCTGATTTCTATGGTCTATCAACGAACGAAGCGGCCATGAAGGTTTCGCAAGAAGATGATGCGAGGCAGCGGTATCTGCGGCGTTATTTCAATACTGATTCCGATAACCCGGCACTCTATCACGTGGTAGTTAACACGGCCAAGACTGGTTTTGCAGGTGCCGCCGCGATTATTGTAGAAGCTACTCTAGAGCATCATAACAGATATCTGCACACAGAGCCTTTGGCAGCGTAATCTTGGGCAGTGCTGAAAATCGTCCTATTGCGGCACAGCTAAAGTATGGGCAATCAGGAGAACCGTTTTCACTGGTTGGACCGATGTCGATCTTTCGCGGTATGGCAGCGAGGAAGCACTGGAAGCGGCCAGGGCAAGTCCAAGAGGCTCTCGATCGTATCGGCGGATCGTGCGGCGGCAAACAAAAGACAATCCGAGGGGCAATCCTGAACAATCGATGGTGAGTAAGACGCTTCAGGAGCGAATAGGTTGTTCCACCAAAAATTAGAAACAATATGAATGATCTTCTACAAGAAGCGCGGGAGCCACAGACGATCCCGCTTGGCGCAGATCTCGGTATCAAGAAAATCCTGGTGGCCGTTGATTTGTCGCCGCATTCGGAAAAGACTGCTGCGTACGCAGCGGAACTCGCCGCGCCCTTCGGCGCGTCTGTAGCCCTCATTCAGGTCTGTTCGCCTAAAGACGCTACGGAAGTAACCGACCGCACAGAATCTCGTTTCGGCGATCCCCTGATTGCACCAGAAGAAGAACTGGGAAATTTGACGAAAAAAATACGCAAAACTTACCCCTCCTGCTCGGGTTACCTTGTGGTTGGAGACCCTGCGGAAAAGATCGTTCTGATGGCTGAGACCTTACGCGCCGATCTGATTGTAATCGGGAGTTATCACCAGCGTTATTTAGGCCAGCTATTGGGGCTTGATCAACCATCGCGGATCGTTCATCACGCGCGTTGCCCAGTGCTGATCTATAACGGGAGCGAATAGCTGACTTTCTTTACAAGGATCCAAGGTCCGAGACTTCGAAGTCATTGGCGTGCCTAACCGATTGTGGGGCCCTTTGAAGCTGGACAGTTAGGGTTGACGGATTAAACCTGACCGTTGTAGTAGGGTACCACCGTTCCATGAGTACCGCCCAACTGTCGGCAGTTTTCTTCCTTCAACTATTCTTCATTCTGGCTGTTTGCCGGCTGGTAGGGCTGCTTGCTCGCCGATTGGGACAGCCTCAAGTCGTCGGTGAGATGATCGCTGGGGTTATAATGGGGCCATCACTCTTTGGGTTGCTCTTGCCCTCCTGGCAGCAAGCAATATTTCCCAAAGAATCCCTGAAAACACTGTACGTGTTAGCCCAGCTCGGCGTGGGACTATACATGTTCTTGGTAGGTACAGAATTTAAGACTGAGCTTTTCCGCTCGCGGGCACGGAGCGCGGCTTCAGTCTCCATCGCCGGGATGGTGGCGCCTTTCGTTGTTGGCGGCGTTCTGGCGGTTTGGCTGTGGAAGGTACCCGGGCTTTTCTCGGAGAAGGCGAGCCAGTTTGAAGCCGTTTTGTTCCTAGGAGCAGCGATGTCCATCACCGCTTTTCCGATGTTAGCCCGGATTATTTATGAACAAGGCATCACCGGCACGCCGCTCGGCACCTTGGCCTTAGCCGCCGGCGCGATTGATGACGCCACCGCTTGGTGCGTGCTTGCCATCGTGCTTGCCAGCTTCGGTGGTGGTCCGATGGTTGCGGTTCAAGCCATCGCCGGCGGCCTGCTATATGCCGTATTGACTTTGACGATCGGACGAAAACTGCTCCAACAGCTGGGAGTTCTTGCTGAGCGAAACGGCAAAATAACGCCCACGCTGATGGCCGTTACTCTAATGTTGTTAATGCTCGGTTCCTGGACAACCGATGCAGTGGGCATCCATTCGGTCTTCGGTGGCTTTATTCTCGGGGTAGCCATGCCGCGAGGTTTTTTTGCGAACGAATTGCGCAAACAACTCGAGCCAATGGCGGTCATTTTTCTGCTGCCAATGTTCTTTACTTTTTCCGGCCTCAATACTCGACTCGATACCGTAAACAGTCCCCAACTACTCTTGATTGGGCTCCTTGTTTTAGTTGGGGCTGTTGCCGCTAAAGGCGGCGCCTGCTGGTTGGCGGCCCGCTTAAATGGCGAGACACACCGCACCGCTCTCGCGGTCGGCACACTCATGAACGCTCGGGGACTGATGGAGTTGATTATCCTCAATATCGGTTTGCAAAAGGGCCTGATCCAACCTGCTCTGTTTTCCATCATGGTCATGATGGCGATCATTACGACCCTGATGACCTCGCCCTTGTTCGAGCTGGTGAGTCGGACGAAAGGGAAGGCCGCCGCGGGAGAAGAAACGGCAGCAGTCGAAGCCTGATCTGTCACGGACGGGCGATCCATTGAGCCGGCGAGAAAGGGACCCGCCCTCATCGCTTTTCGGCCGGGCTGGCTTAGTTTCGAGCTGACACTTGTCAATCTGTTGGCTTAACTGTGCAGCCGTACGGATACAGTTTCGAATAAAGGTATGGCTGAGTTCTTCGATGTGGTTATCGCCGGAGGTGGGCCAGCAGGAAGCACTGCAGGTACGTTGCTTGCCAAGCGTGGTTGGAATGTCGCTATTTTCGAGAAAGAGAAGTTTCCCCGTTTCAAGATCGGAGAGTCTCTCTTGCCCGGTAGCGTTCGCACCTTTGAACGGATGGGTGTCAAAGAGAAGATCGATAAGGCGGACGTGATTGTGAAGCATGGTGGAAAGATCGTTTCCGCCTGCGGTACGCGAAGTAATCGGTTTCTTTTTTGTGATGTCTTTCGCTGTAAATACCCGACGGCTTACCACGTTGAACGTGCGATGTTCGACCAGCTTTTGCTGGACCACTCCGCCGAGAGTGGCTGTCGAGTATCGCAAGGCGTTACCGTAACCGACGCGACGTTTGACGCCGACGGGGTAACCGTTCAGACCAGTAACGGGAGTTTTCGCGCGAGATATTTGATTGACGCTTCGGGCCGAAACAGTCTTATTGGCGCCCGGTTCAAGCTGCGACGGACCTATCCTCATCTGCGCAAGTTTGCGCTTTATGCTCACTTTGAAGATGTCGATCGCGAGCCTGGGATTGATGGGACGCTGATCAAAATGGTCCGCGGTAAAGACCGATGGATCTGGATGATTCCCATCACTGCAAAGAAGACAAGCGTCGGGATCGTTCTCGATGCAGAAACCTTCAAACGGATGCGATTAAGCCCAGAGGAGGCGTTCAATGAGATCCTTCAACAGAATCCGATGGCAAGTAACCAAATGCGGCAGGCGCGCCGCGTGACCGAGGTGCACGCAATGGGTGAATTTTCTTTCCGGAGTAAACGGCTTACTGGTGATCGCTGGGTATTGGCAGGCGATGCCGCCGGCTTTATCGACCCGGTCTGGAGTAGCGGAGTTTTCATAGCGGTTCTTTCAGGGGAAAAAGCCGCTGACATGCTGGACCGGGTCTTGCGGGAACCAGCTCGTCGGCTCGCCGAGTTCAATCGTTATGAACAGAAAATCGGTCGGGTCATGGATCTGTACTTAAGGTTCGTGACTTCTTGGTATACCCAGGAGTTCGCGGAAGTGTTTTTTTATCCAAAGGAATTCTTTAAGGTTGTGCCTGCCGTCAATTCTGTACTGGCGGGAAGCGAAAAACAGTTACCGGAGGTCCGTTGGCGACTATGGATCTTTCATGTCCTGGTGTTTCTGCAAAAGCAATTCGCGATGATTGCGCCCCGCATGAGCCTTCAACCTAAGTCAGCTCCGCTATGAATAACGAGGCCGCAGTTTATGATGTCGTCGTGATCGGCGGCGCACTGTCCGGCGCCGCGACCGCCACACTGTTACTGCGTAGCAACCCAGGGCTTAACGTCCTAATCCTGGAGAAATCGGCGCAGTTCACGCGTCGAGTTGGTGAAGCCACCGTTGAGGTCAGCGCCTTTTTTATGGGGCGGGTGTTGGGGATGACGAAGTATCTCAACGAATGCCATCTGGTGAAACAAGGGCTGCGGTTTTGGTTCACCAACGACGACGTAAAGTCGCTGGACGACGCCGGCGAAGTCGGTGGGCACTATCAAGTGCGGCTGCCTTCGTATCAACTTGACCGGGCGACTTTCGATGAGGAGGTGCTGCGTCGCGCTTGTGTCGCTGGAGCAAAGCTTCTCCGCCCGGTGAGCGTCACCAAGGTCGAGCTTAACTCGGGTGGCGAACAGAGAATCGCCTTTCGGCATGGGGAGGCAATCGAGACCGTCTGTGCCCGCTGGATCGTGGACGCCTCCGGAGTCGCCGCTTTACTCGCCCGAAAAGAAGGCTGGTGGCGGCAAAATACCGATCATCCAACGGCTGCTGCTTGGTCCCGGTGGAAAGGGGTGAAAGACTGGGATAGCTATGAGCTAGCCGAGAAATATCCGCGCTGGGCTTCCGCAATCTGCGGAATCCGCGGTACGGCCACCAATCATGTCATTGGCGATGGTTGGTGGAGCTGGTGGATTCCATTGAAGGGCGGCGACGTCAGTGTCGGTGTGGTATTTGATCAGCGACTGGTTCAATGGCCCCAGACAGAAGGCAAACTTGGGGAACGGCTAAAGGCGTTCCTGATGCAGCATCCGGTTGGGCGCGAGATGCTGGCCGATGCTGAATACGACGAAAGCGATGTCCACTGGCGAAAGAATCTAGCCTATTACAGTACGACTTTTGCGGGCGATGGATTTGTGTTGGTAGGTGATGCTGCGGCCTTCATGGATCCTTTTTATAGTCCGGGCATGGATTGGATCTCGTTTACCACGACCAGTGCGGCAGAGCTAATCACGGCTCAACGACGCGGTGAGCCGATGGCAAAACGGATCGAGCGTCACAATCGAGACTTCTCGCTTAGCTATCACTCCTGGTTCCAGTCGGTCTATAAGGACAAATATGAATACATGGGCGAATGGGATCTCATGAGCATCGCTTTTCGGCTCGATCTCGGCCTCTATTACTTAGGCATTGTCTCACAGCCCTTCAAATTCGGCGCGAAAGCGCTCGTTTCGCCACCATTTACATCGCCGATGTCTCGATTGGTCTTTCCGTTTATTCGAGCTTATAACCAGCGTTTTGCAGCCATAGCTCGTAGGCGCAGGCGTGCGAGAAGTCTAGGAAAAGCAAACCGGGGACACCGGTGTTTGATCCCCGGGTTTACCTTAAAATGGACGGATCTTCGGTTGCTCCTACGGCCGGTAGCTCAATGGGCATGGATCGAAGTAACCGAAGGTTGGCGCAGTTGGCGGCAACCGCGCAAAGCAAGGGCGATGGCAGATGGGGCAGCCAACAGCATGCCGGCTTAACCCCCTATCGTTTGTTATCCGAGCTAGTTTGGTCAATTTAGGTGTTTTTGTCTGAACACGCGCCGGTCAGATTTCGCCGGGATGGTTCTGGTCAGCGATCTGGTCTCGTATCCATTGATAGGCCATTTCTCAAGTATCGAAGCAGATACCAGCATTTCTGCCCTGTATTTTGACCTGTGGATGACAAATAGCACAGGCCTCCTCCGAAAATATGTTGATTGCGAACAAGGCTCGACATCCTTAATCGCAAACCAACGTTTGTTTTAGTTAATGAAGCTGCTTTATCAACGTAGTGGCGAACGAGAAGGAATCTCGAATTTATTAAAGCATTTCTATGCTGACGTTCGTGAAGACCCTCTGATTTTGGGCTCTCAAGGAATGCTTGATTGGGGCTAGTAGTGAAGACATGATCACGGCGGTAAAACTGCTGCCCAGACGGCTTTATGAAGGGATTTAACTGACGGAACTCTCAACCGCTCGGAATTTTTTGGCTGGTTGATCTCACTTACTGTTTTGTATGAACCGTCCCGCAGCAGTTAGCCTTTGCCTGAGCTCTGTCCTCATTTGCGCGCTACTTTTCGGATGCGCTGACACTTCTGGGGTCAGGATTTTTTATCTGCCGAGCGCGGTGATTCATCCCGAATTCGACAAGCAGTATACTGTCTGGAACGGAGAGCGGGTCGAAGTCAATTGGACGCCTACGCTGCGGGAGGAATCGTCAAAATATTTAGTCGGACAGCCCCGAGTCCTCTTGGCAAACTCAATCCATCAGATCGGTCTTCGCCACGAATGGAAGATGGCTGGGAAGGGTACACCCCTGGTTGTCTACACCAAAAACCCCGAGCAGACGCCGAAAGACCACCACTATCCGACCACTGGCATCACCCTTGGAATAACGGCGGTCAAAGAGACTCGTCCTGGGCGAGTACCCTTGCTCAAACTCTACGATCCGTTCGATCCGTTCGTGGTCGAGTCTGCTGCCGGGCTGGATCCGATCGCAGCGGATTATACCGCGACATTAGCGGTATTGTATTCGCACGCCGGGAACGTGGCCCGAAGCTCCGTCGAATCGTTTATCAGGCCGGATGATGCGCGGTTCGCAACCGGCGTCTACCTGATCCATCCTTACGATCCGAATAAAATCCCGATCCTGTTTGTTCACGGCCTGCTTGGTACCCCGCTCTCGTGGCAAAACCTGACCAACGACCTTTGCTCAGACCCCAAAGTTCTCGAGCATTATCAACCCTGGTTTTTTCTTTATCCGACCGGCCAACCCGTGCTCCAAAGTGCAGCGCAACTTCGAGAGGATTTGCTGGCAACCCAGCGCTTATTCGATCCGAGCGGCACCGCCATTGCCTCCCGTCACGTCGTCGTGGTCGCTCATAGCATGGGAGGTTTGCTGGCTCATACTTTGGTTTCAGACTCGGGCGACGCTCTTTGGAATGCGTTCGCGACCAGGCCGTTAGACAGCCTGAAAGACCTCCCGACGGACGTAAGAGATTCCATCCTGAAGTACTTCTTTTTTCGGCATCAACCCTCTATTGACCGCGTTATCTTTCTGTCGGTCCCCCATCGGGGCAGCGTATTGGCCGGTGGTCTCGTTGGCAGTATCGGTAACCGAATCATCGCGCCTTCCAAAGCTCCCACCCGCGCACTGAAAGACCTGGCCGCCCAATACCCGGGCCTTCTGGATCCGTACTACGCTCGAGTTATCGCCAGCGGCGAAGGCCCAACGAGTCTGATTTCAATTACACCCAACCCCTTATTGAACAGCCTCGCTAATCTGCCGATCAAAGTTCCCTTTCATAGCATCATCGGACATATCGGACTGATAGGAGGGCCTGGCAGCACGGATGGATTGGTTACCTATTCCAGCTCGCATTTGGAAGGCGCCGAGTCAGAAACGCAAGTTCCGTCCGGTCACTATCTGATGGACCATCCGGAAACCGTTGCCGAGATTAAACGGATTTTGGACGAGAATATCGCGCACGGAAGACGAAGTTTTAAGCCGGCGGCCACGCTTGCGTCCCAGACGGACTCGGTGCATTAAGTGGTAGCGGCCCGGTAATTCCCATGAAAACGGCGATCTTTTCCGTCCTGTTGCTGGCACGGGCCTTAGCTCAGGCGGCAGCTGGTTCCGAAACGTACGAGATCAATCCGGAAAATTCTTCCGTGCTGTTCAAGATTCGCCTTTTGTGGACCACCAACATCGCAGGTTGTTTCTGCGGGGGCGTTTCTGGAAGGGTATCGTTGGATCCCGATGCTCCCCAAAAATCGGTCGTTAGACTCGAGATCAAAGCTGACACGTTAGACACCGGAGTTACGCAGCTCAACAATGAGATCAAAGGAGCGGGGTTTCTGAACGTGGAAAAGTTTCCGCTGATCACTTTCAAGAATACGTCTGCCCAAAGAGTCAACGACCAACAGTACAACTTGACTGGTGATTTAACGTTTCATGGGGTCACGAAACAGCTGACCGTTCGGTCCAACCTCGTCGGCCAGGGTAAGGATTCGGAAGGTCAATCGCGCAAGGGCTCCGATATCTATCTTGTCATCAAGCGGAGCGAGTTCGGCGTTAGTGGCGTCACCCCAGCGGTAGGAGACGAGATTTACTTGACGGTACACGTTCGGAATTAGTCGTCTGGTCCTGGGAACCTCCGGAGCTTGTAGAACCAGGAGCTAGGGCATCGATCCCGTTGTTCGCGCCTTGAAATGGGCCAAATGATCTCGCGGCCGCAGGGCGGTATGCCTCCTACTTATGACTCGATGCGCCAGCTACCCACCAAGTGGCGACGAACTGCCGAAAGAAATGCTTCATTATGGGAATGCTTGCGCCCCCCTGGAGTCCACGCCGGATCAGGACCAGTCTCATCGGGATTTCGAATAGAATTCAAGCGGCGGGATGCGGCTCAGTTGCGCGAGAGGTAATGCTGGACGACCCTCGGCTCACCATGCCCACACTGATGCGAGTTGAATTTTCAAGAGGTCTCCGTCCGAATTCGCCACGTTTTGTCCTAGTGGTCGAGATCTCGGACAGTGCGGTGGCCGAACTTAACGCTGGAAAAATCAGTCTGGAGAAGAGGGCCTATGAAATAGCATCAGAAATGAGGAACGCCGATCGTTTGAACAAACCCGAATCTCAGATGGGCTTGGTATCTTGTACTAAAGCAAAGGTGAAAAACCTTGAGGCTTTGGGTGAGCCTGCTTTGCTGACGCATGACGCATGCCGCGCCTGGGTCATTAAGAGGCCATCGCCCACTGAGGAAGCGCTTGATAAAGGTTGGCAATCAAGATCAAAAAGCCCGGGCTCCAACGGCTAAGAAAAAATAGCGATACCAGTGTGGACAATCGCGGGATTATTTTTTAAAACCCTTGTTGCGCTATGACCACGGACGAAGTTTTAGATGCTTTGGGCCGGTACATCAAGGAGTCTCCTGAAAGCGATCGGCAAACAGCGACGAGGCTAGGCATGAAGTGCCCGATTTTAGAGGATTGGCTGAGTGGTAAAAGTCGCCCTCAAAAAGGCGCTCTCGCGAGACTAGCGGGTTTTCTGAGACGCACCGGGTATTTATAGTTTTCGCCAGGTCTCCCAGTAGCGCCCCGGCTACCTTGCAACCGTCATCGTGGTCTTCACCGTCTGCTCGTTGGGAAAGTCAATGAGCCGGCTTCCCGGCAAACTGGCTTCTCTTGCTATTTATTAATTCTGATCGAGGTTCGTGCGCTCGATTGTGGTTGGTTGATTGCCGAGGGATTTTCAATGGCGGAACGCCTTATTTGGTGGTCCGAAACCTGGTGCTCGGGAACGGCTTTACGACTACCTTCGAAAATCTTATGAAATTATACGTAGGTAATCTCTCCTTTTCCACGAGCGAAAGCGCACTGCGCGACCGATGAAATCGGGAAAAATTGATCCTGGGGAAGCCAGCAGCTGCCCTCAAGAGCTATGGGGGGAATTAATCGGTATCGACGATACAACGGATCGGGAACGGACTTTTACTATTTACAAACGCAGCGGCAGCCTCCTGATTGTGAGTGATAGCGGATGCGAGCGTTTGGCTGGCCCGGACGAGGGCCTAAGCAAAACCCGTATTTTTCAGGAGGTCATGGATCAGTTCGACGTGCATGCAGTACGCCGTAAGCGCTGATCCGGTTCAGAGGCTAGACAACCCAAAATGTTTTCTCAATTTCCTTTCAAAAGAGTCAACTGGCTCGTTAGTTCATTTCTAATTGGTACGCTGTTTCTTTCGCTCACGGCGGTGCCGTTATATCTGTATTTCTTCGGAATCGACTGGTTCCAAGTCGTCTTATTTTTCTTGATGCTTTTTGCGTCCGGGTTTTCTATCACCTTAGGGTACCATCGACTATTCTCTCATCGAACTTTCCGGGCTCACTGGTTTGTCCGCTTATTTACCGTCGCCTTTGGAGCCTCTGCCTTTGAAAGTTCTGTTCTCTGGTGGGCTTCCGAACATCGGAATCACCATAAGCATGTGGATCACGATGACGACCCCTATAGTATTTCCAGGGGCCTGTTTTTTGCGCATATCGGTTGGCTGATGTTCAAGCTGAAACCCGAAACCAATTTGGAGAACGTTGATGATCTGAAGAAGGACCCGCTCCTTGTCTGGCAGCATCGTCACATCAACTTAATTGCTTTCGTAATGGCTTTTGTGTTTCCGGCCGCCCTAGCCTTTGCCTGGGGTGGCTCGGGGGCAGCGCTGGGAGCTCTACTCCTTGCAGGTGTGCTACGCGTTGTTGTTGTCCAGCACTGTACCTTCTGTATCAACTCGCTCTGTCACTACATCGGTAGCCAACCCTATTCTTCTAAATGCAGCGCTCGCGACTCGTGGCTGATGGCGATTGTCACCATGGGAGAGGGGTACCACAATTACCACCACGAATTTCAGTGGGACTACCGCAACGGGGTAAAGCCGTGGCAGATTGACCCCACGAAATGGATTATCTGGATCCTTTCGAAGATCGGCCTGGCCAAGCAGCTCCGCACCGTCCCGCCAGAGAAAATCATTCTAAGCGAACTCGCTGAAGCCCAGCGGACACTCGAAAAGCGGCTGGCAGACAGTGCCCTCTCTGCAGGTTCCGCCCAGTGTATCAGAGGCAGTTATCAGAGGCTGCAGGACGCAGCCCAGGAATGGGCGGAACATCGCGCTCAAGATATTGCGGTCACCCGCGAGGCGCTGGCTGACTTACGCCGGGAAATTCGGACCGCGCTGAGCATCCTGCGGCGGCCGGAGTTTTCTCCTTTGTAATAGCCTGTTTTCCGGATCCAGCGACATTGATGGGAACTAACGATTTGTCGTTTTTTCAGGTTATCGACCCCGCGTTCAACCAGTATGTTTTGGGTAACGCGCCGGTCAAGCGTATCGCCGAAGGTTTCGACTGGGTCGAGGGTCCAGTCTGGTTTGGCGACGCTGGATGCCTTCTATACTCAGACATACCCAACAACCGTATCTTACGCTGGACCGACGCGGGAGTGACCACCTTTCGCCAGCCATCGAACTATGCGAATGGTAACACCCGAGATCGGCAGGGGCGCCTGATCAGCTGCGAACACGGTACTCGCCGCGTGACCCGAACCGAATGGGACGGCTCACTTACCGTCATTGCCGATACTTATCTTGGTAAGCGTCTTAACTCTCCTAACGATGTAGTCGTAGCCGCAGATGGTGCGATATGGTTCAGCGATCCCCACTACGGAATCATGAGCGACTACGAGGGCTTCCGCGCTGAGCAGGAGCTTCCGTGCGCAGTGTACCGGGTCTCGCTTGATGGCAACATCGAGTCGGTGATCAACGATATGGCCTGCCCTAATGGTCTGGCGTTTTCTCCCGATGAGAGTCGCCTGTACGTTGCCGACACCGGCCGCATGTTCTCTAACGACCCCCAGGAAATCCGCGTCTTCGACATGGTTGCCGGCCGGCCGGTTAACGGTCGGCATTTTCACAAGATTTCTCCGGGAGCTGCGGATGGTGTGCGCGTTGATAACGATGGTAACCTTTGGTCATCAGCAGCCGACGGTGTGCACTGCATTGCTCCGGACGGGCACTTGATGGGCAAGCTTTTTGTGCCGGAGGGAGTGTCGAATTTGTGCTTTGGTGGACGCGCCAAGCATCGGCTGTTCATCACCGCGACGACCGGTGTCTACTCTGTGGTACTCAACCGCAGCGGTGCTCAGTGGCCCTAGGGGAACGGTGATCGCGATCACGGCCGCATAGCACACTGCACCAAACGCGCTGAGTTGTCCCGAGGCGGTGTGAATACCGGATCAGAGGCTAAGAACAATCGCGCCCGACAACTATCGGCATGTACGGATCGAAGGTCCGATTCGTGCTCTGGTGTAACTCTACGTATGTGGAAGGCGAGAGCTGCGCCATGGCGCGCGCTAGTCCCGCCCAGTTGACCATCAGCCCACCGGTGGCCAGCGCGGCTATCAAAATAACAATCAGTTCGAAGGTGAGCATAAGCTTCCTCTTTAGTTGGGTTTTAGTCGCTTATGACTGCCGATGTTAGGAACTAACGCAAGCAATCTGAACGGCTAAAAGATCTATGTTTCCGGCATGTACAAGTCGCGGCAGAGTCCGACCACCTACTGCATCCCTCACCACGGCCGTTGATTCTTCCAAAATCGAAATAAATTCTAGGTAGTGCGCACCAGGGTGGTGCATCCGCCGGAAATCAGGCGCGATTGATCAGAACTGGTTCCAGAACAATAAACTGAGAAGTTCCTCACAGTGGAAAACCCGGTCTCAAATACGTCCGAACCGCAGACGATATTTGCCCATTTTCGAATAATGCAGGGCGAGGATGGCTCACTCTGCCGGCTTGGCAAAGGCAGCATGGGGGTCACGTATAAAGCCATCGACACTGTCTTGAATCGGCCGGTCGCTCTAAAGGTGATTACTGCGGAATTAGTGCACAGTCCCCAGGCTAAGTATCGGTTTCTCCGCGAAGCCCAGGCGGCCGCCTTGATCCATCATCCGAACGTTGCCACGATTTTCCAGTTTGGTGAAGAGAGAGACAAGTACTTCTACGCGATGGAATTCGTGGAGGGAGAAGATCTCGAACGGTACGTTTCTAGGCGAGGCCCTCTTTCAGCAGCCACTGCATTGCAAGTTGTATCCCAGGTTGCACAAGCCTTGGAGGCGGCGCAGGCTCGCAAACTAATTCATCGGGATATCAAGCCCGCCAATATCATGGCGGTGGCAAACCGAAACCAAAAATTCGACATCAAATTGATCGACTTCGGTCTGGCAAAAGGCGGGGGTGAGGAATTAGACGCATCGATGGCCACGCGCACTCAGGATTTCATCGGCTCGCCGGCATTCGCCAGTCCCGAACAATGCGAAACTAAAGAATTGGATATCCGGTCCGACATCTATTCGCTGGGAGCGACTCTGTGGTACCTCCTTTCGGGCCGCCCTCCATTTGTCGGGAAACTCGGGGAGGTGCTGGTGGCACAAGTCATCAAACCGCCGCCTTTCGAAGAACTCGCCAACACACCTGAATCGGTCACTTCGTTGCTGGCCCGGATGCTTGAAAAAAAGCCAGCCGATCGTTTCCAAACTCCCGAAGAGCTACAGGAAGCGATCGACCAAGCCATAAGACAACTTAAATTCGATGTAACACCTGAACCACTTAGCCTGGAAGATGACGGAAACCTTGAGGCCGCGAGCCCGAGGGAATCGGAGGCCGAGCTTACTGCGAGCCCGTCTTCTTCGTTTGCAAACTATGCTAAGGTACAAGCGGGCAGCTTGTTGAGTAGTCGTTACCGGCTCCTTGTTGAACAGCGAGGAGGAAACGCTGGGCGTCTATTCCTGGCGCGAGACGAGCTGCCAGGATCGCACCTGCCCGACGAGTTGGGAATTAAGTTGCTGCACCCTAGGATTGGCGACGACCTGCCAACGCTTGATCTGATCGAGAACGAGCTACAAGCCGTCATCCGTGCGCCACATCCGAACCTGACACAGTATTTCAGTTTGGAACGTAGTGCCGAAGGCGCCTACTTGGTCCGGGAATGGTTACACGGATTTGCCCTGTACGAATTTCTCCGGTGGCGGCGTTCGTTGAAAGCGGCGGAGATTTTCTTTCTGCTCGACCCTTTAGCCGATACGCTCGACTTCTTGGGAGACAAAGGGATCGGTTTGCTGGAAGTCAGCGTCCGAAAGGTTCTGCTACATTGCCCGAAAGCGATTCAAGATTTCCAGGCACTAGCTCGAGGTACGGCAAGCGAGTGGAGAGCGTGCACCTTGAAGCTCGACCCGATGAGCATGGCCTCGCTCATCACTGAGAACACCAGTCATTGGGATCAAACCATTGTTCCTGACAACCGGGTTTTACCGAAACCCGAATCCGGAACAAAGACTTGGGGGACGTCAGCGGTCCAATCCTATGCTGAGTTAACCTATGAGCTTCTAAGTGGTCGACCGCCTACACAGAGCAGGGAAGAATTCACTCAATATGTGCCTATATCGGAATTGGATAGTTCCGGTAATGACATCTTGCGTAGTGCTCTAGTTGTTGATGATCCGAAACTCGGCTATACGAACTGCCGACAATTGTGCGATGCACTAAAGCGGAGCGTTTCCGCGAGTCGTCGGACTTTGACCAAGACGCTCGGATCAAGTACACCCACAGCCAGGCCATCGAGAGAGAATCCCTCCCTGACGGAATCGAAGCGAAAACTATTTCTCCTGGCAGGTGCAGCTTTGGTTCTCGCTTTAGTAATCGGAGGGCTCGCAATTTTCGCTGCTATACGCTTCGGCACTTCGCTAGGCCAGCCAAGCCCAACACCTTCACGCACCAACCCACCAGCGACTCCGGTTGCTTCACCAACTCCGGACGTCCGCAAGCCTTTCCTCAGCCCCTCGGCCACAACTGGTAGCGAAACGCCTGCACTCAATGTCGCTCAAGCGCCAACGGCTACTCCGCAATCGACTCCAGTCCAACAGGACGAGTCAAAGAGATTGGTTATCCAGCTGCTTCAGGCGATCCAAACGCACGATCATGCGAATTTCTTGAAATACGTGGATCGAGAGATCGACTACTTCGGCCACAAAGATGCCTCTGAAGCGTTCATTCGAAAGGACATGGAACAAGACGCCAGAACGTATAAATCGGTCCGGATGGTTCCCGATCTATCGACGCTGGTGAGTTCATCGGGTCACGAATCCGTAGAATACGATCTGGACGCAATTGACGTTTTGGGTAAAGACCACCAGGCGCGCTGTCGTCTCGAGATTAGTTTCGAACCCGG
>JAFAZK010000154.1 GCA_019239825.1 Verrucomicrobiota bacterium
GAGGTTGGTCCGGGCGAAATAGGGGCGCGTTTCGGCGGTTAGCGATTCGTGGCAAACGCTGGGTGGATCGGATGAATAGGACTTATAGGTCACTCTCGGCTACGAGTGTCGCGATCGTGGTTTAAGGCGACCTATAAGTCATATAGGTCATATAGGTCCTATCCGTGTCATCGCCCAGCGTTCGATTACGGCAGCACGAGCACGAACCCCCCGCCGCTAACTCTTCAGATGCCCGAAATCTGTCTCCCAGTACGGCGGCAGTCGCATCACTTTCATGCCTGGGAGTTTGACCACGACCAACATTTGCCGGCAATTAATCAATAATTCGTTATCGGTTTCTCGCCGGATCGTGAACGCACACCAGAATCGGGCATGATCGAATTTTTCTAATTCGCCTCGAACGATCAGCCTATCCCAAAGGCGCGCGGGGCGGCGGTAGTCGATTTCGGTGCGAACAACCACCGGACACTGTTGCAGGTCCATCATTTCCCCAAGCTTCCAACCCAGCTTTTCAGCCAGGAATGACCGATTGGTCTCAATGAATCGCAGGTAAGCAATGTTATGGACCACCCCGCCGGCATCGGTATCAAAAAACATGACTCGCTCGGTTGTTTCCATCGCGGGAGTGTTGTTCTGCGGATCCATTAGTTTTAGCAAATCAAACTCGGGGCGAGGCTAAGAAAGTAATCAGTAATCAGTGTGTCAGTAATCAGTTTCTCCCGCCCGAACAAATATTTTACTGATTACTGACTTACTGATTACTGATTACTGTGCGCTGTCCCTCACCCCTTGCTGCCACTTCTCCGCAGTCGCTCTACCAGTTCCTCTGCAGTCACGACTGGCAGCTCACAAGCAAAATGCTGGCAAACGTACGCGGCGGCTTTGTCATCGATCAGTCCCATGCCTTTAAGCGCCGGCACATGCTGGGATAGCCAGGGATCATCCGCATCGGCGCAAAGCACAATTTTGTCTGGTAAAAAGAGCGGGCCAATCGCTCTGATCAGCGGTTCGCTATTCTTGTTCCGAGTCGCGATCACCACTTGGACAGGCTCGGCTAACAACCCGCACAATGCCGCCAGCATTTGAGGTACCGCGACTGGGCTTCGTTCAAGAATGGCAGCGGAACTGGTCATGATACGCTGGGCTGCATCCCGGAACTCCGTCCGGTCAAAAATCCAACCGAGCCGAAGCAAGTTCATCGCGGCAACGGAGTTGGCCGCCGGCTCGGCCCCATCATGATCGTCTCGTAACCGGAACAAGATATCTGGCGCCCCTTCTTCGGTGCTGAAATAACCACCTTTCGGATCCGCAAACAAAGCCCCCATTTGCACCTGCAGTTCACCAGCCCAACGCAACCATCGAGTGTCAAAGTCCGCTTCGTACAAGTCCAATAAACTCTGAATCAGAAAGGTATAATCCTCCGCAAAAGCAAAGATCGAGCTGGGGCCTTCCCGATAACTGCGGAGCAAACGTTTTTGGTAAAGGTGACGCTGGAGGAAGTCAGCTGCCCGTTGCGCCACTTGTAGGTGTTCGACTTCGCCCAATACCTGATAAGCCTTGGCAAACGCACTGATTGTCATTCCATTCCAGGCTGTGACAATCTTATCGTCCAGATGCGGACGCGGACGGCGAGCACGAACCATGAACAATTTTTTCTGGGCTGATGCCAACAGCTGTTCGACAACATCGCCCGATTTACCCGTGAGCTTGGCTACCAAATCCGGTTCGCTCTGTTTAAAAAGAACATTTTGACGAGCCAACTCACCGTGCGGATCACTCGTACCAGAAACGTTTCCCGCCTCTTCTACTCCAAAGACCCGCCGAAACACCGTAGCTTCATCTGGCGTCAGGCACGCGTTTATTTCGTCAGCAGTCCAAACATAAAAGGCGCCTTCTCGTTTGTGATCGGAATCTTCGGCCGGCAAGCTGTCGGCATCTTCTGCCGAATAAAACCCGCCTTCAGGAGAGGTCAGGTCGCGCTTGATGTAACCCAAGGTCTCACGCGCGATTTGCGCAAACCAATGGTCCTCAGAGATTTGGAACGCTTCTAAAAAGGCGACTGTCAGCTGGGCCTGATCGTACAGCATCTTTTCGAAGTGCGGAACATGCCAGCGCGCATCGACAGAGTATCGGTGAAAGCCGCCACCCAGGTGATCGAACATCCCGCCCTTTGCCATCTTTTTCAGGGAGAATAAGGCCATCTCGCGGGCCTTATCGGAACCGGTTCGGTACCAATACCGGAACAGAAAATTAAAGACGGCCGGACGGGGAAACTTTGGCGCCGGACTGAATCCACCTTCGTCCGAATCAAAGCCCTGAGCTAATTGTTGGAAGCCAAGGTCGAGCCAATCTGCGCGCGGAGCAGAGACTCCTTTGCCGTTGGCACTCACCAAATGGGATTGAATCGCTTCCGTGAACCGATCGCTTTGCTCGATAATTTTATCGGGTTGTTTAGCCCAGACCTCTGCCAGACGAGTCAGCAAACTACCGAAGCCGGGCCGGCCATATCGATCGTCCGGAGGATAATAGGTGCCGCCCAAAAAAGGCTGGATGGTTGGCGTCAGAAACACGCTCATCGGCCAACCGCCCGATCCCGTAGTACTTTGCACAAAGAGCATGTAGACTCGATCTACGTCAGGCCGTTCTTCGCGGTCGACCTTAATGCTCACAAAGTGCTGGTTCAGGATAGCCGCAATGCTGGGGTTCTCGAATGATTCGTGCTCCATCACGTGACACCAGTGGCAGGTCGAATATCCGATCGATAAAAAGATCAGTTTGTTCTCGGATCGGGCCTTGGAGAACGCTTCTTCCCCCCACGGATACCAATCCACCGGATTGTAAGCGTGCTGCAGCAAATAAGGCGACCTTTCGTGGATGAGCCGATTTGTATGTGGTTCCCCGCTCATAAGACAGCAAACCACGGTCCTTTGGAATAGCCAATAGCCGATAGCCAATAGCCAACTTTTTAGCGTTGAATTGACTATCGGCTATTTCGAAGGAGCTTCTAGCGACTTCGGATTGACATTCGGCCTCGGGGCGTAGAGGGTTGGTTACCGTTAGTTTCCCCTTAGTCATGTCATCGGCGGATTTGAATAACGGGAGCCCAGATTTCCGTCACCCAGAGAAGGCGGATTCGGTCGACGAATTGACTCGAGTCTACGGCGGAATAGCCCCCAGGATTTTCTTTAGCCAATTGGTGCAGGACTTTCGCCCCATGCGATCGCTGCAACCCGAATTGGAGCGAGCTTCTTTTCTGTACCGCCGGATGCGCGCTTATCGGTTTTCGCTCTGGTTTTGGAGTGTTATTTCCATCCTTGTACCCACATTGCCACTCCTCTGCCTGATTTCGCCGGCTGATCTAGGTTTAGCCTGGTTCGTTGGCGCGATTTGCGCGGAAGGTCCGACCGTTTTGGTCTTGTGGAAGGTCCATCACAAATGGATCTATTGCCGCCGCGACTATACCCGCTGGTTGCGCTTGGTACACCGACGCGTCGCAGAGGAAGAGGCCTGAGCCGGGCCGAAGAGGGCGATTACCCTTCTACCAGGCAAATGTGATTCGTTTGCGGAGCGCTTTTGCGGATTCCAGTTCGTCAATCAAGCCGATCGCGTAATCCTCTGCCGAAATCTCGCTTTTCCCGTTTGCATCCGTTAGCAACTGATTTTCGCCGCGCCGGTAATGCCCGGTCCGTTGCCCAGGTTGAATCAACGCCGGTGGACTAATATAGGTCCAATCAAGATCCGTCGTCTTTAGGAACTCGAGCACTTCACCGTGCGCCTTGGCGATGGCCAGCCACTCCTTGGGAAACTGCGGAGAATCATAGAGCAGCTTTCCTGGCGCCAACTCCAGAGATCCCGCACCGCCGACCACCAATAAACGCCGCACGCCAGCCTTAGTTAAACCGGCTGCCAAGGTTTGGTAGGTCTCCACCAGTGTGCTAACGTCCCCTCGCGGTCCCAGGGCGCTGATGACGGCCGCCTGACCAACGACAGCCGCAGCGACGTCATCGGCCTTCCCCAGATCCCCTTTGAACACTTCCGCTGGTGGTGATGACAGCTGGATGTCGCGACCCGGGCGCACAAAAACGCTCACCTGGTGCTCTCGGGAAACCGCTTCGGTATAGATTCTTTGGCCAATAGTACCGGTACCGCCGAAAAGGATGATGTTCATGGTCAGGCTCGGTTTATGAAAACCGGATCTGCTATCTGTAACTCTTAAAGTGACAATAGATCACACCAACGGTCAAGCGCTTATCCGCGACCCCATAGGTCCTGTACGTCCTATGACCCCCATCCATCCTCACCCTGGGCGCTATCTATCGCACCTGCCGACAACGGCTTTTCACCGCTTAATCGGAAACTGATCCCGGTTCATCGGCCGGACCAGGAATACTGGGCATGGCGCATGATCCAGCACGAATCGGGCAACGTGCCCAACCGATTTCGGACCGATCTTATGTTTGTCCCGGTACTCAGCTCGCGGACAAATGACGATCAGGTCAGCTTTCCATTCCGCTGCCGCATTGACAATTTCTCGCTCCGGTCGACCCTCGCGTTGCAAAGTCTCCGCTCCGGACAGGTGGCGTAACCCTTCATCAATGATTTCCTGAGCCGAGCCTTGTTCTACTTCCACCATTTCATGTTCGCGAGCGGGCGGAGGAAAAGGCGGTCGAAAATGCCGTTCCCGGGCATGCTCAATCTCGTGATGCGGTCCCTTATCAATGACGTAAATAAGCCCCAGCGTCAGCGCCTCAGGTGAGAGCAAAGCCGTCGCTCTGGTGATGGGTTCGACGTTGGTTCCGTCGAGGCAACACAGTACGCGCATGGCTTTGCTCCTTTTATCTTCTGTTACAGTAGTAACCAGATAGTGAGTGCTCCCGCGAGCAACATAATTGGGGTTACTATCACACCAACCTTGAAATAATCGAGACCGGAGACATCGATGCCTTGTCGACGTAAGATCAGCAACCACAAGACGGTCGCCAACGAACCGACGGTGGTCAGATTGGGCCCGAGGTCACAACCGAATATGGTGGCGGCAATGAACCCATGTTGAACGGCCAGCGGCGCGTGTTGCATGCTGCCCAACGCAGAAGTCATCACCACAGCCATAGGAATATTATTGATCAGATTCGTGCCGATAGCGGCGCCGGCCGTCCCCACCATTACCGCTCCAAAAGTGCCACCACCCGAAAGGTCTAACAGCCAATGCCCAAACTTGGTGGTGAGCCCGGTATCTTCGATGGAACGGACCACGATCGACATACCGGCGATGAAGCCAAAGATAGACCAGGAGATGCGTTTGCCGGTCTCCCGCAACGTAGTTCGTTTCCACCCCAGCGCTCCGATCAGCAATAGAAAAGCGCCTCCAACCGCAACCAATGAAAGCGGAAATCGCCCGGCTGAAGCCAGCACATACGCAATCGCAACACCCACCAAAACCAAATAAGTGTACCGGAAATAGGCGCGATGCTTGATCGTTTCATTGACCGCCGGCAACCGCTCGGGTTTGAACTGGCCCTGAAGCTCGCGCCGATACAGCAGAAAGAACACCGCGACGTTAATCGCGATAACGATCAGGCTCGGCAGGAGCAGCAAGCGCAAGAAGGTCAAAAGATCGAGCGGAAAATGGGATAGGATAATGATGTTGATCGGGTTACTGACCGGCAACAAGAACGAGGCGGTGTCAGCAATAAAAGTGCAGGCAAACAGAAAGGGTAAGACTGGTAAACGCAACTTCGTAACCAGGACATAAACAACCGGGGTCAGGATCAATGCGGTTGCATCGTTGGAAAGGATCATTGAGATCAAGGTCCCCAACAAGAAAACATTCAGGAACAACAACCAGGCTCGTTGCCGGGCAAACCGCGCCGCCTGAACTGCTAGCCAATCAAAAAGGCCGGCCGCCTCAGCTAAGGCCGACAAACCCATCATTCCGAGAAAAAAAAGGAAGGTATTCCAATTCCGGCTGAGAGTGAAAAACGCATCAAGCGGGTTGACCAGACCTAGTAAAAGAAGGAGTCCAGCACCACCCATCGCAATGATCGCCTCGTTCCAACGGAACGGCCGCATCATGATGCCGATCAAAGTTAATACTCCCACGAATGACGCAATCAATGTCCTCGTGAGTTCAGGTACCGAGATAAACTGGAACAACCGAATCCTTTCTGATGGAATTAATCGTTCGTGGGAACAGCCACGGTGCCGGTTGTTCCCGGCAGGTCCGCCACCAGTCCCGTTCGCGGTCCCGTTTCCGGCATCAAAATAGCAAAGAATAGGAGCGCGATGGTGGCGATCGTGGCCAAAGTAATAAATCCGATGGAGTAACCGAATGCCTGCACTACGAAGCCGGCAACTAAATTACTCATGCTCGCTCCCAATCCAGTGGCCAGGGCGACCAAGCCTTGCGCTAGATTGAAGCGGCCGGTGCCGCGCATCAAATCGGAAGCGATGATCACAGATATCACTCCAAAGATCCCGGCGGCGACTCCGTCAAGTAGTTGAATCGCGACAATAGCAACTGGACTATCCGTCAGCGAGAAAAGAATGCCGCGGATCGGAAGTAGGATTAGCGCAATCATAAAGATCTTTCGCCGGCCAATCCCCGCTCGCAGCGCCCAGCCAGTCCCCGCGGCTACACCGACCATCACCAATTGCGCGGCAATAATACATGCACCTAACGCGCTGACGTCGGCACCAGGGTGAACCTTAGCCAACACCTGCCCTGCCATGGGTAACATCGCAGCGTTTCCGAAATGAAATAGGATCACGGAGACAAGGAAAATGACCAGATCTTTTCTCCTGAAAAGGTCCATTAATGCGATCGGTTTAACTTTGAGCTGTTCAGTTTGTTGGGGAGAAGTCCTGTCCTCCGCTTCGCGCTGTCCGCCGCGAGCGATTGCGTGATCAATCTCTTGCGGTCGAATCAAAGCAACTGCCCAAATGCTGCCCACCGCACAAAAACATACTAGGAAAAAGATCCATTGGTAACCGTATCGTTGGCCAATGAAGCCGGCTAAGAGCGCAGCGGCAAAATTGCCAGCATGATTGAATCCTTCGTTGCGGCTTACCCTGGCTGGGAATTGATTTGGCCCAACCAAACCGAGGCTGATTGCCGCGAGGGCAGGTGGAATAATGGCGGACGCAGCACCCAGTAAAGCTTGGGAGACGATCACCAAGAAAAAACGAGGAAAAAGGGCGATCGAGAGGCAACCGGCAGCCACCGCCAATCCGGAAAATGCGACTAACGCCCGTTTGGCCCGAATGCCATCCACTAACAAACCTGCAGGAATCTGGCAGACCGCCCCGAACATGGAACTTACTGCCATGGCGATGCCGATATCACCCGCGCCCCAATGTTGGCCCCCTTTGAGATAGACAGAAAGGAAAGGGCCCACTCCATCGCGGACATCCGCCATCAACAGATTGAGGATATCCAGCCCATACGTGCTCCACCTCGACAATGCGCGGGGGCAGCAATTTTTGTTTGTCGATGTCATGAGAAACTTCGACTCCCTATAAACAGAACCTGTGCCAAAACGATCAAAGAGCAGGAACGAGCCAGGAAACGAGCACTGGCGAGCCTGCGCGAACCCCGGCGTAACAGAGTGGCTTGCTGCTATTGCACTAACGCGGGTTCCAATGTGTCCGCAATCCAGACAGATCTGTACGGAATCCTGACATAAATCGGGCGATTGCGGCTCCCTGCTCGGGAACACAATCGCGGAACATTGGCATGAATTATGAACCTCTGATCAAGCGCAGACAGGAACAAAAAAATGAAAATCAAACTTAGTCGGCATCCAAGATGGACATTCGTCGCTTATGCTTCGGTAGCGATGGTCAGCGCAGGCATTAGCGCTCACTTGAACGCTCAGAGTCCGCAGCCGCCAGCCGTGACGGTGGACCAACAAAATATCGTTCTCGAGGGAACGGTCGACCTATACCTGATGAATCCTGACGGACAGGTAGACGGAATATTGCTAAACAGTAACACGATCGTCCGGTTCCCTCCTCATTTGAGTGAACAATTGATCAAAACCGTGAGCCCTCGTGATTCTGTAAAAATTGATGGATTTACCGAATCAACGAATACGATTCATGCTGGGACGATCACAAATCTGCGTACGGCAGATTCCATCACCGACACGCCGCCGGGTCCCGGAAGATTACCTCCAACGCCAAATCTGAACCGCCAAAGGTTGTCGGTTAGCGGCACCATTAGATTAGTCACGCATGCGCCTAGGGGTGAACCGGATGGGGTTGTTTTAACCGACGGTACAATTGTTCATTTTCCGCCGCTAGCCGGCCAAGATTATTCCAACCTCCTGCAACCTGGCCGACCGCTTGCTGCTACCGGTTTTGGTACCGTCAATTCGTACGGCAAAAGCCTTGAGGCTACTACTCTGGCCTGCTCGGGCAGCCAGCCACAAACCGTGCCAACGGTTGCGCCTCCACTCCAGGCTAGGCCTTAGCAGAACAAAAGCGGAGCAACCATTACCAAGAAACCATTCGCCCGTTGCTGGTCGTGCAGTTGGAGACCCAACGAAAATAGAGTGAAACTTTGGGTCAATCATCCAAACTGATGGATTCCGATGTTCACTTCATTGCGCAGCGCACTGACTCTGCTTTGGTTGTTCGTTGTAGTGGTGTGCGGTGCGCTGGCGGTGCAGTTATACGGCCTCTTTCAGCTCGGGATCGGCGGACAAATCGCCGAGGTTCAACATTCGGTTGCTGACGCCGCTAAAAATGTGTCCCAACAGTATGACCTTTATCGCTCGAGCTTTACGAACTCCCAACCTGACTTCGGTAATTCCGAGCACGAAAGAGAGCTCTTGCTGCTGCTTGACCTGGCTTTGGGACGGTACAACGGGATAGAGGGGGGATTCTGGTCGCCGAAAAACAATTTCATCGCGTACAGCTTTCCAACTCATCAACCGATTAAGCGCGACGTCCCTGCAGCCGAATCCAGCCGAATCTCTGAGCTCAACCAAAGGGTGCTTTCTGCCCATAAGGAGGACACCGCTCGATACGATTCTTCCGAAGAAGTACTTTTGATCCATGCCATCCCGGTCAGTTCTGACCTCGTCATCTGGACGATGGGGAGAGCGCACGTCGGGATGGCGGCAGCATTCGAGAAACTTGCCGGCGGCTTGGTTGGTCTACTACTGCTAATGCTGGTAACCGGAGGAGTGATCCTTTGGTATTTGCACACCTGGGGGCGCCGCCTCTCACAGGTCGAACAGCAGCTCGATGAATCACAAGCAGGATTAACCAAGACAGGTCTGAGCGAGCTGGATCGGTTGATCGCGGCCTTTAATCTGCAAACCAAACGATTACAAGAATCGCAGGAAAGATCGAATCAACTGTCTGTCCAGCTTAACCGGGCTGATCGCCTGGCTGCTCTAGGCCGAATGTCAGCGGGGCTAGCCCACGAGATTCGAAATCCAATCGGTGCCATGAGGCTTCAGGCGGAGAATGCTTTGGCTAAAACCGAAGACGAAAATCAACAGAAGACTTATCGCAACATTCTCCAAGAGATCGCTCGCCTGGATGATTTACTCGAGCGGCTTTTGGCGATCGTTCGCTTAGATAAACTTGTTATCCAGCGAACCCAGCTTCGGCGCTGGCTCGACGACTGCATCAACCGTTTCCGAGGAGACAGCTCGGTAGTGCGACTTGAGGTTACGGCTCCCGCTCTTGAGTGGACGCTCGACCAGCAGCAAATGACACGAGCGCTGGATAACCTGGTGACCAATGCCCTGCGGCATATCCCTCCGGATGGTTGGGTTCAGGTAACCGCTGAACCACGAAATCACACTTGTTATCTGATCGTTGAGGATTCCGGACCCGGAATACCGGAAGAATCACGAGAAAATATCTTCGAGCCTTTTATTTCGCTGAGATCCAACGGAACCGGTCTAGGACTGGCCATCGCTCGGGAAATAGTTGAAGCACATGGTGGGACCATCTCTTGCACCCAGGGCGCCAACGGGGCACGTTTCGAAATCCGATTACCATGGCGCGAATCTTGATCGTTGATGATGATGATGCATTTCGGAAAGCGCTCAGCGAATCGATTCGTGACCTTGGCTATCAAGTAATCGAAGCGAAACAAGCCCGCGAAGCGCTAGATCAGATTCACAGCGCCGATGTCACTTTCCTGGACCTGCGCATGCCAGGGATGACCGGTATCGAATTTTTGCGGGATGCCAGACCGACAACCCCGGTCATTGTACTCACGGCGTTTGCTGACAGTTCCAATACCATTGAAGCAATCAAGCTGGGCGCGTTTGATCATTTAACTAAACCGGTGGGGCGCGAGGATCTGAAGCGGGTTTTGGCCGAAGCCCTTAAGCGACCTCAAATCAGCGAAGGATCAAGAACGCCGGAGACCGCCGATGACTTGATCGGATTTAGTACCAGCATGCGTGAAGTGCAGAAAAAAATCGGCCTCGCCGCCAGCGGAAATATCACTGTGCTGATACAGGGAGAAACTGGTACCGGCAAAGAATTGGTCGCTCGAGCCATTCACCGGCATAGCGACCGAGCGACTCGGCCTTTCGTTGCCGTGAACTGTGCGGCTATCCCGCGTGAGCTTATGGAAAGCGAGCTCTTCGGGCACGTCAAAGGAGCGTTTACCGGAGCAATCCAGCCGCGACCGGGGAAATTCCGCGAAGCGGATGGCGGAACACTTTTCCTCGATGAAATCGGCGACATGAATCTGGAAATGCAGGCCAAGATTTTGCGGGTCCTCCAGGACAAAATCGTGTCACCGGTTGGCGGCCAGTCTTCCCAGCAAGCCGACGTTCGCATTGTGGCCGCAACGCATCAGGATCTGCCAAAGAAGATACAGGAGGGCCACTTTCGTCAGGATTTGTTTTTTCGACTGAACGTTCTTAGCATCCTTTTACCGCCATTGCGCGAGCGCGGTTCCGATATCGTCCTCTTAGCTGAGCATTTCCTGAGATTGGCGAGTGACCCACCAAAATCGTTGAGCGCGACCGCCGCAAAACAGCTATTAGAGCGCGCTTGGCCTGGTAACGTCCGCGAATTGGAGAACACCATGCGCGCGGCCGCACTAGCCGTCCGAGGCAGTATCATTGACGCCTCCGACCTTCAGCGCACGCCTACGGCTTCAGAATCCGACTGCCAATTGGACGAACTGCTGCAACTGGATTATCACTCCGCCATCGGCCGGTTAGAGAAACTATTGCTCGAGAGAGCGCTAAGTCGCGCCAAGGGCAATCGAGCCGAAGCCGCGCGATTGCTAAATATCCATCGCCAATTGTTATACACGAAACTCAAGGAACACGGACTTTCTTCATATTCCGAAGATGCAGGCTGAGCACATGCAGCGTCCGGTCCGCGAGTTCGCGGGGCATGATTTCGTCCAACTGCCGCAAACTATGCGGGTCAGTGAAGCGTTGGACTTTATTCGCGACTACCGTTCGCCTGGGCAATCCTTAATCTATTTCTACGTGGTCGACGACGCTTCGCGTCTGGTGGGCGTCCTGCAAACGCGCGCCCTTCTCACGGCCCAACCTGACGAATCGCTCACCGACGTAATGATTCGCCACGTCATTGCCATCCCAGAAAACGCGACTGTGTTGGAGGCCTGTGAATTCTTTGTCCTGCACAAGTTTTTAGCGTTTCCCATTGTTGATCGGGAACATCGGCTGAAAGGCGTGGTCGACATTAGTTTATTTAATGAGGAAGTTTTCGGAATTCCCAAGACAGAGACGAGCGATGACCTGTTCCAGGCGATCGGCTTGCATATTGTTCAGGCTCGCTCAGCTTCACCGTTGCAGGTTTTTCGATTTCGTTTTCCCTGGGTACTGGTCACAATCGCGGGGGGCACTGTCTGCGCCATGGTCGCTCAGGCGCACGAGAAAACACTCGAGCGCACATTAGTGGTCGCGTTCTTTTTGACCTTGGCCTTAGCGTTGGGAGAAAGTGTCGCGGTCCAATCCTTAGCACTCGTTTTGGAAACATTGCGGCAGCACCGGGTCACCCCGGAATGGTTCTTTAACACCTGCAAACGCGAAGCAATCACTGCCTTGCCACTGGCGGTAGCCAGTGGTGTGGTTGTGTTTATCGTGGTCTTAGTTTTGGACCATGCGCTCTGGCCGGCGACTGTCATTGGTGCCAGCCTGACCGTTGGGGTCGGCGCTGCCTGTTTGCTGGGGATCAGTATCCCTGCCCTATTACACGCAGCGAAACTCGATCTGACCATCGCCGCCGGCCCGATCACCTTGGCGGCGACAGACATCGCCATGCTGTTGCTTTATCTGGGAATTACGAGCGCGCTGTTGTAGGCCGGGTCAGCGAAAAGAGTAGACGTAGTGGACCGAAGTGGATGGAGTAGACGTTTCAGTGGCGACGTCGTCCACAAAGTCCACTCCGTCCACCGCGTCTACTCTGTCCACTTCTGGTTTTATTTTGGCTGCGGAACCATTCCTGGCCTATTGGTGCAGCATGGCTTCGGATAAAAATTCTTCTCGGGTGTGGTTCATCACAGGGTCTTCAACGGGCTTCGGCCGGGTATTAGCGGAGATCCTCCTAAAACGAGGCGAACGTGTTGCGGTAACCGCCCGCAATCCCAACCAGATTCAGGATCTGGTTGCTGGATACAAGGACACCGGTCTCGCCCTTGCCTTAGATGTAACGCAGCCACAACAGGTCGTGGCGGCGGTTGCTGAGGCAGAAAAATTCTTTGGCCAAATCGATGTGTTAGTCAATAACGCCGGTTACGGTTACCTCGCCTCGGTCGAGGAAGGCGAAGAAGCGGAAGTACGAGCGATGTTCGACACGAATTTCTTTGGGTTGATCGCGGTAACTCAAGCGGTGTTACCTGGCATGAGAGCTCGCCGCACTGGACACATTCTGAACATCGGCTCAATCGGTGGATTAGTCGCGAATCCTAGCACCGGTTATTATTCCGCCACCAAGTTTGCCGTGGAAGCGATATCTGAGTCTCTGGCTAAAGAAGTTGAACCTTTGGGTATCTGGGTGACCGCCATCGAGCCGGGTCCCTTCCGGACTGATTGGGCAGGTCGATCACTGAAAGTCGCTAAAGCGTCGATAGCCGATTACGCAGAAACCGCCGGTTCCCGCAGCCGCCAGATAAACGAGCGCAGCGGGAAACAGCCCGGCGATCCGGTTCGCGCGGCAGAAGCGATGATCACGATCGTTGAGGCTGACCAGCCGCCACGCAATCTCTTCTTAGGCAAGATCGCTTTTGACATGGCCCGAGAAAAACTCAGTTATCTGTCCAAGTCCATCGACCAATGGCAGGCTCTCTCGGTGGGGGCGGATTTCCCTGACTGAGAACCGGTCCGACCTAACCCGTCTCGGCGGGGCCTAGGCCGAACGATATCTCTTTGTCATGAGCACGGTCCGGTTTTCAAAGATCCTCGAGGCTTGCGGGAAACCGGACATTCATTTGCTATTAATCGACCCCGCGAAAGATAAGACGCTGCAAGCGGCCATTAAGTCGGACCGAGTCATGACGCTCTACCAACAGTCGGGCGGCACCGATCATGGTGTCGTCGGCTTTGAACAGGGACGATCTCGCCAGTTTCTGGTATTTCCGAAGCCGTTAAAATCGTTTCAGGGTCAACGTATCGTCGGTATCAAGTACGAGCTGCTCGAAGACGCTCCTGCCCCCAAAAAGGAACCAGCTAAAAAAGAAGCTTCTAAACCAGACGAAAAACCAAGCGAAGCGGCACCCACCCTCTTGGAACAAGCCTTGTCTGCGATGACCAAGGGAGCCGGTAGTGCCTCTGCAAAACGCGCGGATCACCGACCTCCGCCCGTAGTAGCAAAGGCCGGCTCTACAAAACCCAAAGAAACAGCGCCTGCCAACGAAGAGCAGCTGGATCAAGAAGATCGAGAAACGGTTTCCGAAGACAAAGTCATCGAGTTTCAGAAAGCTGAACCCGACAAATCGACCACAGTCAAAGCCGATGAGATCAAGAAGCTTAAGCACCAGGTGCGTGAAGCCATGGACGCACTGGAGCAAGGGAAGCAGGTCGTCGCCTTCAATCTTTTGAAGCGAATTCTAGATGCAGATAAAAGTGGTTAGCCTCGTCGTTAAGGGCCGCTCGGATGTGCATCCGGAACTTTGGTTCCCGATTTAACGCGACTAATATCGATGTCGGCTTTCTCGGCGCCGCGCAAATCGATCGATTTCTCTGGAACAACGGACGGCGTTAGCCCACGGCCTAAATCCCGTTTTGCAAAGATAGTTTTGCCTATTAGTCCGACCTGATTGAGGCTCTTCTCAGAGATTTCTCATGAACGACGTTTTTATCTGCGATGCGATACGAACTCCTTTTGGACGTTACGCCGGAGCTTTGGCGTCAGTCCGAGCGGATGATCTCGCTGCGATTCCGATCCGCGCATTGATCGACCGAAACCCCAATGTTGATTGGCCGGCGGTAGACGATGTGATCCTGGGCTGTGCGAATCAAGCGGGTGAGGATAACCGTAACGTGGCGCGAATGGCGCTTTTGCTGGCTGGGCTACCTCAGAGTGTGCCTGGCAGTACGGTTAACCGCCTTTGCGGCTCCAGCTTGGATGCCATCGCCATTGGGGCTCGAGCCATCAAAGCAGGAGAAGCGGATCTGATTATTGCTGGCGGGGTCGAAAGCATGTCCCGCGCGCCGTTTGTCCTCGCTAAGTCCGATACCGCGTTCAGCCGCAGCGTAGAAATGTACGATACCACCATCGGCTGGCGATTCGTGAACCCGCGGATGCAGAAACTTTACGGGATCGATTCGATGCCGGAAACCGGAGAAAACGTGGCCGAACAATTCCGGGTTAATCGAGAGGATCAAGACGCTTTTGCTCTGCGTAGCCATCAACATTGGGCGGCCGGTCATCAAGCCGGCTTTTTCACGCGCCAGCTGGTTCCGGTCGAAATCCGGCAGAAAAAAGGTGATCCGATAATCGTTGCTATCGACGAACATCCTAGACCGGACACGACCCTGGAAGCGTTATCGAAACTTCGAACCGTAGTGAAACCGGGTGGAACGGTTACTGCCGGGAACGCCTCGGGTATTAACGATGGAGCCGGGGTGGTTTTATTGGCATCTGAGCGCGCGATGGTGAGCCACCGGTTAGTTCCGCGAGCTCGCGTGGTAGCGGCTGCTACGGCTGGGATTGAGCCAAGAATTATGGGGATGGCGCCGGTCCCGGCGACCCGGAAAGTTCTGGCGATGGCTAACTTGGAGCTCTCCCAAATGGACGTCATCGAATTGAACGAAGCGTTTGCTGCCCAAGCATTGGCGGTGCTGCGCGAACTCGGTTTACCGGATGATGCACCGCACGTTAATCCGAACGGAGGAGCCATCGCGATCGGACATCCGTTGGGAGCCAGCGGTGCCCGCCTGGCCACCGCAGCGGTAAACCAACTCGTAGTCATCGGCGGCCGCTACGCACTTTGCACAATGTGCATCGGCGTAGGCCAAGGAATCGCCATGATCCTAGAGAATTGCGTCGGATTCGTCGAAGATGTTCTGGAAGCAGACGCCGAGCAGGAACTCGAACCTGACGAAGAGGATTTGCTAAAGATGCCGCTCGCGGAACGAGGCGATGTCTTGGTGAAAGAAGTGCGAACTGATTTAGAGAAAGCGTGACCCACCTACCCCCCACTGTGGAGTCATGTGCCACGTAACAGCTACATCACTTTTGCAGTTTCATATCTCCAATACGGCTCCTCTCCGTTTTGGGGGCTGGCGACACCTCATCCCCTCGGGACATTGACAGGGCCGCCCTATCAGCTTTGGTATTAATCACAATATAATGATACCAAAGCGGGGCTTAATCAGGAACGAAGCATACAGGGATCGGGATGTCTGAGCGTTGCGAACGTGTTGCCGACGCGGGAGAACTCGAACCCAGTCGTCCCAACTTAACCGCATTCATTGTTTGCCTGGGGTGCGTCGTCGTTCTGCTCGACATTTCGATCGTCAATGTCGCGCTCAAGCCGATCGCTTCGGGATTGGGTGGCCGGCTCACCGACCTCCAGTGGATCGTCGACGCCTACACGGTAGCCTTTGCCAGTTTTCTTCTTACCGCCGGCACCGCCGGGGATCGCTTTGGAAATAAACGGATTTTCACTGCGGGATTTTTTGTTTTCACTGTCGCCTCAGTCGTTTGCGGAGCGGCCACTAGTCTGACGGCATTGATCGGCGCTCGCGTGCTTCAAGGCATCGGTGCAGCCCTCATTATCCCTTGTTCTCTTACCTTGTTGAATCACGCGTACGAGAACCCAGGCGAGCGAGCCAAGGCATTCGGCTGGTGGGCCGGGAGCGGCGGGGCTTCAGTCGCGGCCGGTCCGGTGATCGGCGGCTTTCTCATACACAGCTTTGGTTGGCGCAGTATTTTCTATGTCAACATTCCAATCGGTTTAGCGGCGCTTTTCTTGACCTATCGTTATATCCGCAGCGAGCAGCCAAGAGCTGGGCACAGAATCGATTGGCCCGGTCAGCTACTCAGTCTATTTGCTCTGGCTTCGCTCACCACCGTCCTGATCGAGGGGAACAATTGGGGTTGGCTTTCGATACGGATCATCGTTCTAAGCGTTGCCTGCATCGGAATGTCTCTCCTGTTTTTTGCGATCGAGAACCGGCAATCCCAGCCGATGTTGCCCATGGAGCTTTTTCGATCGACGTCATTCAGTGTCTCGACCTTGCTCGGCCTTCTCCTAAGTTTCTCGTTCTACGGATTGATTTTCACTCTTAGTCTTTATTTCCAGCAGGCTCGCCGTTTCAGCCCGTTAGAAACCGGCCTGGCTTTCTTGCCGGTAACCGGCCTGCTCACGGTGATGAATGTTTTCGCGGGTAGATTAGGCGCAGCCCGTGGAATGCGGTTTCCAATCGTGACCGGGTTTGTCGTTGGCGGGATCGGATTTTTCTGGCTCGCATTCGCCACGAGCTCCGCTACCACCTACTGGGGCTTGCTTCTTCCTTTGCTCTGTGTCGGCGCGGGGGTACCGCTTATTTTGCCGCCCTTGACCACAGTCGTATTAGCAGCGGTAGATCGGTCCCAAGTTGGTTTAGCCTCCGCTACGTTAAACACCGGTCGCCAGATCGGCGCAGCCGCCGGTGTAGCGGTTTTAGGCTCCTTACTTACCAGCGCCCCGACATTTGTAGGCGGTTTCCAATGGGGCATGATCATCTCCAGCATCATCTACCTCATCGGCACTGTCCTTACGCTGCGGTTCGTTCCTAACGATCCTCACTTGCGCATCGAAGCAGGCGGAAGCGAGGGGGAGATAATCTAAGCCGCGAATGGACGCGAACGAAAACCGCGAATGAGCACGAATGGTTGCGACAAGGGCGATTCCCGGCTGAGTCCTGAGCGGAACGATATTCCAACTCTCAGAGCGCCAGACCCAGACCCCTAGGAAGATCAGCACCTTGCTTAGAGAGCGTCTCGTTGGCGCCGATCACCGTAATGCTGCTCACCTAGAAGAATCATTATTCGTGTACGTTCGCGGTTTTCCTTAGCGTCCATTCGCGGTTGCTAGTTCTCGGAGTCTGCGCCCTGAACGCAAATTGCGCTCAATCCATTCAAGGGGAACTCCTTTAGTTTCAGGTACCAGCGCAAAGCAATACCAGAGCCCGGCCCCAGAAAGCATGGCGTAAAGCAGAAACGTCCAAACATTTCCCAGCCCGTTTAAGAGGCTAAGAAAAGTGAGTGACACGAAAAAGTTGCTCAACCAATTCGCGGTAGTTGCAATGCTGGCGGCTTGGCCCCGGATGTTAAGCGGGAAAATTTCCGATATTAGAAGCCAGAACACCGGACCAAGTCCGATGGCAAAAGAGGCGATATAGACCACCAGACTGAGCACGCCAATCCATTTAAGGGCGGAACCACCCAGGGCGAAGCCGATTGCCAGCAATACCAGTGATAGCGACATTCCGGTCAGGCTGCTTAGCAGTAGAGGCCGGCGTCCAACCCGGTCAACCAGCGGGATCGCAACGATCGTCATGATAACATTAACCAGCCCAACACCGGCCGTTGCCGTAATTGACGCTTGAGCGGATTGAAACCCAGCCGCCTGAAAAATAGTAGGCGCATAATAAATGACCGTATTAATCCCGGTTACTTGCTGGATCACGGCTAGCCCAGCGCCTAAAAAAATGACCCGCATACTCATGGGCCGTAGCAGATCAGCAATCTTGCCTCTACCAGTTTGGGCGTGCTCCAGGATCTCGTCGATTTCAGCTCGGTTGTCGTCAGTCGCGCGAATTCGAGCTAATGTTTCCGTCGCGCGCTCCCTGAACCCGTGCAGTAATAACCAACGCGGGCTTTCCGGCAGAAACACGACTCCAAGCTCGAGCGCGATCGCCGGTAACACACCTGAAGCCAGCATCCAACGCCAGCTCTGGTTAGGCGCAAACAGCGCGTCCACCACGTACGAAAGCAGGATCCCAACCGTGATTGCGAGTTGGTTCAGTGTCACCAGACCTCCTCGCAAGTTAGGAGGTGCGATTTCTCCAATGTAGAGAGGCGCAGTGTAAGACGCCACTCCGATGGCTAAACCAACCGCGAGCCGGCCCACGATTAGAAGCCCTACATTCGGCGCAATTGCGGAAATAATGGAGCCAACACTGAAAACACCTGCAGTTATTAGAATGGTGGATCTGCGGCCAGTCGCATCCGTAACCCGGCCACTAAGTACACACCCGCAAACCGCTCCAATCAGTGCCGCGCTCACTAAGAATTCTTCCGTCAGCGGCGCCAGATGAAACTCGTTCTTTATAAACAGAATCGCTCCGGAAATTATACCGGTATCGAATCCAAAGAGTAATCCGGCTAATGCTGCGATCCCGGCGGTTAGCTCGACAAAGCCCGGGCTTCGCGGCTTCGGCGTCGGGGTTCCAGACTGAACGTCCATCCTATAACGTTACGGCGCTCGGAACGAAAACCAACCGCGAATGGACACGAAGAGAAAACCGCGAATGGACGCGAATCAGTAGGGCAACTGTGAGCAACAACGAACCACAAAACTTCAACCGCAGATGAACGCAGAAATACGCAGATAAAAGACGCCAACTTCCGACACCGAGAAATTCAAATTCGTGTCCATTCGCGGTTTTCTCTTCGCGTCCATTCGTGGTTACTATCTGCGTGAATCTGCGTCCATCTGCGGTTGGTTTTTAATCCGGGTCTGGGCCTTACATCACCCAGCGGGGCAGGGTTCGGGAGACATCCGTTAGCGCCCGATCTAATTTGCGCCAATTTGGTTCGAACCGTTCGACCAATCTCCAGAATCGAATGGAGTGGTTCAGTTCTTTGGTATGGCAAAGTTCATGCAGAAGCACATAGGTGGCTATCTCCGGCACCACGAATAAAAGGCGGGCGTTTAGACTGATATTTCCATTTCTGGAACAACTACCCCAGCGAGTCTTTTGTAACCTCACGGTTATACGTGCATATTTCAGCTGGGTTCGTTCGCTCAGTTGTTTTAGCCAAGCGCTAAATGCTTTTTCAGCTCGAGCAATCAACCAAGTACGCAATAATGTCTGCCAGCCGCCGCCATCGCGCAGATCGCCACGCAGATGAAGATGATGAGGCGCCCGCTCTTCTAATCGGGGACGCGCTCCGACGATATGCTCCCGGGTAACCGTCCAGATCTCAGCCACTGCCGGCAAAGCAATAGATGAAGGTGGAGTCTGCAGCTCCCGGTTGGTTGCCACTTGCTCATCGCAAAGTTTCTTGAGCGCACGTTCGATCCAAGCGCGGTTCTTGGCTATGATCTCAGGAATTTGCCGCCGTGCCGCCGCCGAAGGTACCACCACCTCTAAACCGTGCGTAACGGTCACGCGTAAGATAATTCGTTTTGCCCGCCGATTTTCGCGTACTCGATAGTTGAAATCCGGTCGTGCGGTCTTATCTGCTATTCCTTCAGCGAACGGAGAACGCGTCGCGCCGTAGCTGGCGGAGGCAGAAGCCTCCGCGAACTGCAGGAATAGCTGATCTGGTGTACCCATCGGCGAGCCTGAGGATATCAGAGTTCCGATTCGGATATACTCAATTCTGAGGCGCCACTTCAGCTAAAAATTTAAAAAGTATTTCGTTGAACTCGTGCGGACGTTCCACGTTGCCGATATGAGCCGCACCGGCGAGAACTTTCAATTCCGCATTCTTGATCTGAGATTGCATAGTTCTAGAAACACTCACGGGAAACGCCGGATCGAGTTCGCCAGGAATCAAAAGGGTTGGGGCGGTGATGTTCGGGAGTCGATCGAGCATATCGAGTTCTTGAATCGCCCGACAAGCGTTGATGAAGCCGGCGGGAGAGGTCTTTCTGTACATCCGTTTTACCCACTCGATGGTAGCCGGAGCATCGCTCAAAAATTGCGGAGTGAACCATCTGCCCATTGAACCGTCGACCTGGGGCTCGATCCCTCGCTCACTCACCTGAGCGATACGATCGCCGAAGATTTTTTTCCCGGTCTCGTCGGTTTGGAAACCCGTACTGCAAAGGACCAACGCTTGCAGCCGATCCGGAAAAAGCGATGCGAAATGCTGGGCAATCATGCCGCCGATCGATAATCCCACCAATGTTGCCCGACTGATTCCTGTGTGATCGAGAAGCGTAGCCAGATCATTGGCGAGGTCGTCGAACGAATCTTGCCCAACGGGAGGGTCACTTTCGCCATGACCCGGCAGGTCGTAAATCAGAACTCGGAATTGCGTGGTTAAAAGGGGCAACTGATACCCCCAGATATTGCCATTCGATCCTAAGGCATGGCCAAGCACCACAGCAGGCGCGCCCTCCAGCCCGAGCAGGCTGTAGGCGATGTTTCTTCCTTTAATCTCCGTCTTCTGTTTCATCGGTGGAATTAATTGAACCTTCCTCGGGTCTGACGGTCCAGCAGCAGAGTATTCGCGTCAATACGAGATGGGATCACCCGACTTCAATTTCCTGCCTCAAAAGGGTAACTCAGCGCCTGCTCGAACGTTCTAGTCTTAGGAATTGTCGCCATGCGCAATCGTGCTTACAGTGTCAGCGACAGGTAAAAATCGTATAATTGGACCTTATCGAAATGGAAACAATCAGTTGTGAAAACGTTCCCGTTCCTCTCGGACGGGTGGGACTGGGAACTTGGGCGATCGGTGGCTGGATGTGGGGTGGCTCCGACGAAGCGGAATGTATCAGGGCCATCCAACACGCCGTCGATACCGGTATCAATCTCATCGATACGGCTCCGGTTTACGGCTTTGGCCGATCTGAAGAGATCGTAGGTAAGGCTCTGGCTGAAGGGGGCCGACGAGACCGGGCGGTATTAGCAACCAAGGTGGCGCTCGAGTGGACCAACGATGGCAAAGTCTACCGTAATTCAACCGCCGCTCGCATCCAAAAGGAGATTGACGAATCGCTGCGCCGCCTTCGGACTGATCGGATTGACATTTACCAAGTGCACTGGCCTGATCCTTTGGTTCCAATCGAGGAAACCGCGGGTGCGCTACTAAACCTGCAAAAGCAGGGTAAAATTCTTGCCCTCGGCGTCAGTAATTATTCGCCGGAGCAAATGGATCGTTGGCGCCAGCTTGCCCCGTTACATACTACCCAGCCGCCCTATAACGTTTTCGAGCGTGAGATCGAGGCGGATGTCTTGCCTTACTCTCTGCAACACAAACTAATCGTTCTTTCGTATGGCGCGATTTGCCGCGGATTGCTGTCCGGGAAAGTCACGGCCGCGCGAAAATTTGAAGGCGACGACTTAAGAAATAAAGATCCGAAATTCCTGCCGCCGCGTCTCGATCAATATCTGGCTGCCGTTGACCGGCTAGGCGCTTATGCCAAGAAGAAGTATGGGCGGAGCGTGTTGGCGTTCGCGGTTCGATGGATCCTCGATCGCGGCGAAACCATGACCGCCCTATGGGGAGCTCGATCAGCTAGCCAATTAGACGCCGTAGCAGAAGCTTTCGGCTGGAAACTGGAGCCCGAAGATTACCAAGAGGTCGATAAAATCCTGACCGACACTATAAAAGATCCGGTCGGTCCGGAGTTTATGGCGCCCCCTTCTCGTAACGAGTGACAAGCCTGCCCTGAGCAAAGCCCAGTCTAGCCGCGGAGCGGCGAAATATTTATGGCTTAGGGACTCTTGAAAAACGGGTTGTTCTGTCCCGCGACGTCCGATGGTAGCGTAGCCTGGAGGGGAGCCGCTTTGGAACGTGCCTAAAGATCTCGTGATATTCTCTCCATTGCGAGGAAGACCAGATACGGGGTTAAACGGGCGGCTCCCGGAAACTACTGCACGTCAGGTTTTGTTCATCGTTGCGTTCCAAGAATGTTCGCCCGCGTGACGTACCAACAAATCTAACACGCGCTGAAACGTTCCCGGGAGCCGCCCGTTTAAGGAGATTTCCGGTCATGCACACGTCTAGGCAAATATCGCCGGGTCGCCTCTTACGTGCCAAAGCGGCTCCCCTCCAGGCCACGCTACCATCAATTCCCTCTCAGGGACGGATGAGCCGTCACCTGACTGGTTTTTCAACAGTCTGCTAGGCTCTAAATATTTCACGCTTCGCGGCTCATGTCCACCCCGCCCTGAGCAGGCGTCAAGCTTCACGAAGCTCTTGGTACATCGACTGTCCCGCGGTAAACTGTCGGTTGACGGATGGAGCAGCAATCGATCGAATTTCTTCGGCGTTTAGACAAGTACCTGGATGAAGCAGAACCTAAACTCATCGCGTATCGACGCCAGATTCATCAACACCCGGATCTGAGCGGCCAAGAGAGAAATACTGCCCGCTTCATTAGCCACGTTCTCGCCGGCGCGGCCATTCCACACCGAATCGCAGCCAACGGGTGCGGGATCATTACCGACATCATTCGCTCACCCGATCCGGCAGCGCCGGTTATCGCGCTGCGAGCAGATATCGACGCGTTACCCATCCAAGAGGAAACCGACATCCCTTTCCGCTCGAACAACCCTGGGGTGATGCACGCGTGCGGCCATGATGCACATGCCGCGATGCTTCTGACGACCGCACTCGCACTCAAGCAGGAAGACAATCTACCTTTCTCCTGGCGCGCCATTTTCCAGCCTAGCGAAGAAGAAGGGCAAGGAGCTCAGCAATTAATTCAGGAAGGCGCGCTCGAAAATGTCGATAGCATTCTGGCCTTGCATGTCGATCCGAATCGGCAGCTTGGGAAGGCGGGGATTACTCCGGGTCCTCGGACCGCTTTCTGTCGTGATTTCCAGATAGAAGTCCGCGGGCAAGGAGGACACGCTGCCCGGCCTTATGCCACGATCGATCCGATCGCAGCCGCTGCTCATCTGATCACTCTGATTTATCAAGCGCTGCCCCGGAGCGCCGACGCTCGTGACCCCATGGTAATAACCATCGGTATGATCCAAGGCGGACACACGAGCAACGTGATTCCGGACTTAGTCACGCTGAAAGGAACGATTCGCGCTCTTCGGCGAGAGGTGGCGATTGAGGCTAGTTCAACTCTCGAACGGCTCTCGGAAGCAACCGCTCAAGCATTCAGAGCCGATATAAAGGTGGAGTTTAGGAATCTGTTGAACGGCATGGCGAATGACGAGCTGACTGCGCACGCTTGGGCTGAAGTAGCTCGCGAGTTCCTTGGCCCAGAGAATGTCGTGTCTAATGATCCGCCAAGTCTTGGCGGCGAGGATTTCGCTGATTACGTCGCCAGAGTGCCGGGCTGTATGTTAACCCTGGGAGTAGCCTTCCCGGATAGGAAGGTAACACCTCTACATACGGCTACTTTTGAGCTCAATGAAGCCGCTTTGTTAACCGGGCCCAAACTCCTGGCGCGATGCATGCTGCATTGGAGCAGAAAGCGAGCGAGAGTGTGATCTTAATCAAACTTGGTTACGATATCGCCTTCGGTCTTCCGGCCGCCACCACCATTGTCTACGTCCTACACGTTCATCCTTCTCGCACTGCGGACTTGGTGACTCCGGAAAGTTTCCGCATTGAACCGAGTTTGCCGGTTGAAGAGTACTTTGACGGATTCGGGAATCGTTGTGGTCGCGTAAATGCACCGGCAGGTAGTATTCGGTTGCTTAACGAAGCAGTTATCCGGGATTCCGGTGAGCTCGATGCTTCCGTCCCCACCGAATGCCAGAATGATGTTACTTCGTTGCCGCTCGAGACCCTGGCTTTCGTTCTTCCGAGCCGATACTGCGAGGTTGATAGTGAATTGCTCGAATTTGCCTGGTCGACCTTTGGCTCAATACCGCCCGGTTGGCAGCGCGTACAAGCGGTCTGTGACTTTGTCCACGGGCATATCCGATTTGACTACATGCGGGCAAGAGCCAACCGGACAGCGCTTGAGGCGTTTCATGAAAGAGTTGGCGTTTGCCGCGACTTTACTCATTTGGCGATTACCTTGTGCCGCTGCCTGAATTTTCCCGCGCGTTACGTCACAGGTTATCTGGGCGATATTGGGGTCATTCCCAGTCCGGACCCGATGGACTTCAGCGCTTGGTTCGAAGTTTTTCTGGGTAAGCAGTGGTACACTTTTGACGCTCGCCACAACGCGCGCCGAATCGGTCGGGTCGTGATTGGCAGAGGTCGCGATGCCGGCGACGTTCCGATCACCATGGCATTTGGAAAGCATTCTTTAGTGCATTTCGAGGTCATCACGGAACAAATTGACGAAGCCAAACCGTGATGGCGTTAGATTTCAGTTGCTAACTAAGCATTTTTCTGGTTTGCTCCATCCCTCTCTTTGGAAGGAGGCAATATGATCCAAACGCGAATTGACTGGTTTTGCTCGCAGCGTCGTATGGTCGTATTGCCCCACCTAGGGATGGCTAAGCCGTAAAATCGGCTCTCGACGCTCGTCCGCCGCAATCGCGGCGTATTTCCTTCGGTCAACCTGAGTCGCGCTGAGCGCGCTCACGGTGAGTAACCACAATCCTTCACTCGATCAGAGATACCTCTGTCGATTCGCCGTTACCAAGCTCGATGATTACCACAGAACAGCCTGAGAATGCCAAGACGACCCAGAAACGGGCCGCAGGCTCCGATTTGCAGAGTGAAAAAATCATCGATTTCTTCACCGCGCGACGCGCTTTGTTAAAAGAAGCCGAAGCGGAGGACCGATTACTAGGGTTAGAAGAAACGGTTCGCTTAGCTGCGGAGCAAAGACGACGTTATATCCGCTTACCGGATCCGGTCGCGGACACCGCACTGCTGTTCATTTTGATAGCGGCGGTGTTGCTCGCGCTCCTGGTCATTGCCGGCTTTGGGTGAAAGTAAGGGAAGCGAAACTGCGCACCGGCGAAACGGCGAACGTGGCGACAAAGCGATTGCCACGAAGTGGCAATCGCAGTTTCACCGGTACGCCCAATCGCCTCTCGCAACTAGGTCGCTGCCGCTGCGGTCTTTTTGCCGGCGAGCTCCGTCAGGAATTCTTCGTGATTAAGCGGATGCGAGAACATCGGAAAGTCGTGTTCTATCGCGTTTTGGTGTGCTTCTTCGCTAACGGTGGCCGCGCAATCTTTTAACGTAACGACGTTGTAGCCCAGTTCATAGGCGGTCCGCATCGTTGATTCTACGCAGCAATTCGTTAAGAAGCCTGCTATGGCGACATTCTCGATCTTCCGACTGCGTAGGATGAAGTCGAGATTTGTCGTCGCAAACCCATCCAACCCACGTTTCCCTTCGACCACGATGTCGTTTCCCTGCGGTTTGAGAGCATCAACGATTTCCGCTCCCCAGGTCCCTTTCTGAAACGTCTCACCGTCTTTGCACCCTTTGAGGATGCCGTAAGGTGAATTGCTGATCTCGCGAAAATCAGGTGCGAATTGGATGGGGACGTGAACGATGATGGCGCCTGCTTTTCTGGCTTCATCAACGGTCGCAACCGTGTTCTCCAGCATTCCAGTCGACTCCATCACCGGCTTGACTGCATCGTGAAGCTTGCCGCCCTTCGTGGTGAAATCGTTCTGGAACTCAATAAGGACTACCGCTGTATTCTTCGGGTTCATAGGTCTGATGGGGTTGGTAGAACGTCTGCCGAGTCCGGAGGATGTCAATTCGAACGCCGCGAAGCGCAGGAGTAGGAGGGGTACCACTTCTGAAATCGCGCTCGTACTCGTCCTCGATCGGACCGCCGTTGCCTCAATCCAAAACATCATTATATCTTTATCGATGGCCCCCAATGCAGAACTGGCCGTTGATTCCATTGAATGGTACAACCTGCACGCCGAATCAGTAGTCGACCGTCATGAATCCATCCGTGCTACTGACGCAAATGCGTGGTTACGAAAGGATCTTCCGAAATCACCTGCGCTTGTGCTTGATGTCGGCGCCGGTTCGGGCCGAGACGCTGCCTGGCTCAGGTCACTCGGCCACAAGGTAATCGCGGTTGAGCCGTGCCCTGAAATGGCAGCCCACGCCAGACGCCTTGGCCGTTGCCACGATATCGAATGGATTGACGATCGGTTGCCGGAACTCGCCAAAGTTTCCTCTAGGAACTCTCGCTTCGATTTTATCTTAGCAAACGCGATGTGGATGCATCTTGCGCCGGACGAAAGAGCACCCGCTATCGCTTCTCTCGTTGGACTACTCTCGCCTGGGGGAAAGTTGGCGATCGCCTTTAGTGAAGGCACTCCTGACGCAACTGGACCTTTTTTCGAATGCCCAGGCGAAGAAATTCTGGATATCGCCCTGAATGAAGGCGCCCTGCTCGTTAAATTCAGGAAGAAGCTTCCTGCGTTGATGGCTCCTCCTTCAGTGCAGATACTTTTGCGGCAGCCCAACTAGGCCGTACAGCGTAACTCATCGTTCTCATACTCGATTTGGGCGCGTTAATGGAGGTGCTATCGCCCAGGGCCTGGAGGGGATAAACGCCGTTGTCAACGTGCTAGCCCATTCACGGACGATTACCCGAAACGCTGACTCGCCTTACGCTCCTACGTAGCGCGTTAGAGCTGCTCTTGCTCCCTCGCCGTACAAGTAGCGCATGGCTTCGATCAACGCATTTACGAACACGGATGATTGGGTTAAAGCGGCCGGGAACAATTCGGAGATCTCGAGCAAAGGTCCCGGGTCCTCTTTGCCTTTCCGAGCGCGCTCCTGTAGCCGATCCTTCAGCGGATCGATAATCGGCAGCTCGCGACCGCGATCATCTGTTCCGGTGAGGTAACGAAACCAAGTAGCCACGGTAAAGATCAGGAGCCGATTCGGTGTACCTGAACTTAGGCTGTCGACGATCGATGGTAGGATGAACTTCGGGATCCGTGCCGAGCCTTCCGTTGCCAATCGGAGCAAAGTGTCTTTGATCGCAGGATTGGAGAAGCGGCGGATCAGAGTCTGTTTGTAATCTTCAAGGTCGATGCCAGGTACCGGATCTAAAATCGGCGTGACCTCTTCATCCATCATCCGCTGCACAAAACGCACGATTTCGGCGTCGCCCATCGCTTCGTCGGCATATTCATAACCCACCAACATGCCGATGTAGCACATGGTTTGATGACTAGCGTTCAGCAAACGCATCTTCATCTTTTCATAGGGCAACACATCGGACGTCATTTCCGCTCCAGCGTCTTCCCAAGCGGGACGGCCATGAAGGAAATGATCCTCGATCACCCACTGGCGGAAGGCCTCGGGTACGACCGGCCAGGCGTCATCGATCCCGAATTTTTCGCGTACGAACTCGCGGTGAGCGTCCGTTGTCGCCGGGGTGATACGATCCACCATACTGTTCGGGAACGCGCCATTTCGTTCCAGCCAGTTCCGAATCGCCGGATCCCGAAGCTCGGCAAAGGCCAGCAGCATTTTTTGGGCGACGTGCCCGTTGCTCTGCACATTGTCACACGACATGACGGTGAACGGTGCCTGACCTCTCTCTCGCCTCCGATTCAAAGCCTCAATCAAATATCCAAACGAGCAATTCGGTTGCTCAGGATGTTCTAGATCATGTTTGATATCGGGATGTTGATCGTCGAATTCGCCGGTCGCCTGATTCAAATAGTAGCCGCCTTCCGTAATCGTCATCGAAACGATCTTGGTGTCTGGTGAGGCTAACTTCTCCAAGACCGTTTCCCGATCCTCCGGCGCGTAGAGAAAATTGACAATCGAGCCAATAATCCTGGCCTGATCGCTCCCCAATTCCCGTTCCACTACCGTGTACAGGTAATCTTGGTCTCGGAGCACGTCCCGAATCCGAATATCATGAGGCAACAGACCGATCCCGCATATTCCCCACTCCAGGTTTTTCCCTTTTTGCAGGAGGTCGTCTGCGTAAAGCGCTTGATGCGCCCGGTGGAAACCGCCGACGCCCACGTGACAGATCGACTGGCCAACTTCTTTCCGACTATAAGTCGGTACGCCCACTTCTGGTGGGAGTGAGTGTAGATTTACTTGTTTCAGGGGGAATACTTTTAAGGCCATGGCAGGAAAAGGATCGCGAGCTAATCTCGGTCAGCCACCTATTCAAGACAAGGCTTGTTACTCCAGCCCGATCGAAAGGCGTCGACCCGGCCACTGGCTTCGTCAAATTTCTGCCGAATCACGCATCCGGTGTCGTTGGCGAGTAGATGCAGGCTAATCGACGATTCTGCCGAGATGGTCTTCACCCGGTGAACATCATTGTAATGCGGTATCAGCTCATAAAATTCTCCTGGCTTCAATACCCGGAGAAAACGTCGATTCATCCGGACGTGGTCACCCGGATGAAAATGATCGTGCTGTTCTACCTCGAATTCTTCTTCCTCTTGTTGCCCCTGGTACAGTCCGACCAACCCCCAGGCCAAGTGATTATGGATAGGAGTGGTTACTCCAGGTGGAACGACCAGGCTGAACAGTGATAGATCCCTGTCCGAGTTTTGGTATAACAGCCAAGACGCGATCCCGCCGCCCATCCCGCTATCCGGGTTGATCTGGCGATATGGTTCCGGCAACCAGGACTGATTTTCCAACAGCTCCTGGAACGGCGCACGGAGACTGGCCAGGCGTTTGCGGATGTCCGGTTCTTGCTCAAGTACCGACAGAACTTTAGCGATGAACCCGTCGATTGACGGTCCTTGAATAAAAAACTCGCCACCTTTCATTGCGGAAAGCTTCAGAAGCTTGGCCTCACTTGTCAATTAAAGCGGGAGCTAGGAGCCAGAATTTAGGAGCCAACACCCAGGAGCTAGGAGGGCGGAAAGAGAACGAGTGGGCGCGGCGCGTAAACAAGGCCTGGAGGGGAGCCGCTTTAGAACGTGCCCAAAGATCTCGCGATATTCTCTCCATTGCGAGGAAGGCCTAACACGGTGTTAAACAGGCGGCTCCCGCGAATTACCGCACGCACTGTTTTGTCCATCGTTGCGTTCAGAGGCCGTTCATCAGAGCAATGAGCCAATACACCTACCGCCCGTTGAAACGTTCCCGCGAGCTGCCCGTTTAACGTAATTTGCGGTCGGGCACGCAGCGAAACGAATATCGTGGGTACGATCCAAAGCGGCGCCCTCCAGCTCCCGCAACGCACCGCGCCCTTCGGCCCTCCTAGCGCCTGTTTTCAGCTTGCCGGTGGATTTTGTAACTCGGGTCCCATCAGGACGCGGAATTTGTTTTTCGCCTCTGCGCTGTAGCGTGTGGCCTGATAGACAGAGGACCGTTTCCCATCAGGCTCAGTGACGGTAATCCGAAAGACGCGGGTGGTTTCGTCCGGGCTAAAAAGCCAGGGAACCAAGGCCGGCGTTGCCCGGACCAGTGGGCTTTGTTGGGACCACTGCAGTTCTTCGATCTGAGGGTGTTCGTCCTTAATGATCAACGCTGGCCGTCTACCGGTTACGTCTTCTACTTCAACCAGCGCAAGCTGCGTGTCCGGTCTCGGCCGGATCGTGAATTGCCAACGCACAAAATTTTTTCCCTCGGTTCGATAGGTGGTTAGACCCGCTTCCACTACCGCGAACCGATCGTTCTCAGCTTTGACGAATTCATTTCCGATCCGCCTAAAAGTAACCGACCGGCGACCGGCGATAGGAATCTGTTCGGTAATCTCTTGCGGGGCACAGCCAACAAAACCGAGAAGGATCACCAACCAGATCGCGTTTCGCATAACCTATAGTGGGCACGAACGAGCAAGAGAACAACCGCGGATGAACGGATTTACGGAGAGGACAACCGCGAATGGACACGAAGGAAAACCGCGAATGGACGCGAAAAGTGCCGGCATTCAACCTCCGAGGGGGAAAAGTGCGGGGTAGAATTCCTGTCAGCTAGCATGATCTTTATTGAAAAACACTATTATTAGATGTTATTTACTCTACGTGAACGAAAGAATACGCCCTGGAATCCTCTTTGGAAAAGAAGTCTACACTATCGTGGGATCGGCTTTGGAAGTCCTTCGGGAGCTTGGGCACGGGATTCACGAAAAACCCTACGAGATGGCTTTGGCGGTCGAATTCCAGCTTCGCAAACTGCCTTACGAGCAGCAGATGCCTTTCGATGTCTTTTATAAGAAAGTCAAGGTCGGACGATTCACTCCAGACCTCGTCGTTCTCGGTAAAATCATCGTAGATACCAAGGTAATCGACAGGATCACGGACCACGAAAGAGGGCAGATCCTCAATTACCTCAGGATCACTAACTTGCCAGTCGGCGTGATTCTTAATTTTCGCTACGCTAAGCTAGAATGGGAACGTCTTGTTAGAACCGAACCGTGCGATCCCGAAGCTCCAGGACATACCTAAGACCATGCATTCGCGTCCATTCGCGGCTTTCTCTTCGTGTCCATTCGCGGTTGTTCCTTCGTGTCCATTCGCGGTTGTTCTTTAGCTGCTTAGCGTTTCCACGGTGGCTAGTTCGGCGGCTTCTTCACCTTGGATGTAGGTTTTTCCTCGGTACCAACGGGCGATAAATACGTAAATAACGGCCGCTCCGACCATCAACAAAGTGAAGAATTGGAACCAACCGGCGTTTTCCAGGTTCAGGCCGAGAGGCTTAAGCGTGGGAACGAGCGAGTGCATGAATGCAGTGAAGAGATTTCCGAGAGAGACCACTAACAACCAGACCGCCATGATAGCGCTTTTCATCTTAGGCGGCGCCTGGGTATAGGAAAACTCTAAACCGGTGATCGAGACCATCGTCTCGCTGGCGGTTAGAAAAACATAGGCTAACAACTGCCATCCGACATTAGGAGTCTGTCCCGCATCAATCCGAACCTGTAACCACCAAACAATGGCAAACGCGATCGCCATCACAAACAGACCGATACCGATCTTGCGTAACGGAGTTAGGGGGAATATTCGATCGATCAGAGGGTAAACGCCGTAGCTGAACAAGGGAATGAAAAGCAGGATTAGGATCGCATTGGCGTCAGATACTTGGGCGGCCAGAAACTTAATCCCTAGGAAATTGAGATTCAGATGTTCGGCCTGCAGCGTCCATTCGATTCCGGCGCTTTGATCCCATAAGGCCCAAAAAATCGCTACAAACAGGTAGATCAAGAACAGTTGGCCGATGGCGCTACGCCCTTCCCGACTCACCGCTTCGCGAACGAAACCAAGGCCTCCAGGGCGTACATGCACGAATTTCTTGCGGCCCAGCCAGAACACGATGGTCGCGATCACCATAAAGACACCTGGCAACCCGAAGGCGTAATGCGGGCCAAATCTCGGATCATCGAGCAGGATTGGGCAGACCCATATCGAGACAAACGAACCAACGTTAATAGAAAAGTAGAACCACGAAAACACTCTAGGAAGCAGGTGCTTGTTTCCTTGGCCGAATTGGTCCCCCACATTAGCGGAAACGCAGGGTTTGATTCCTCCGGCGCCCAATGAAATTAGAAAAAGACCCAAGAATAATCCCAGACGAGTATCGTCCAAAGCTAGCGAAAAGTGGCCGAAACAATAGACGATGGATAGATAAAAGATCGTCCTGAATTTACCTAGAATCCCATCCGATAGGAGCGCGCCTAAAATTGGTAAAAAATAGACGGCAGAGACGAACATATGACTCCAGGCCCCAGCTTCGTCGTTCCCCATTACGGCGAGATGTCCGCTCCGATCCAAGAGATATTTCGTCATGAAAACCGTAAGGACCGCGCGCATCCCATAGAAACTGAATCGTTCGGCTGCCTCATTTCCGATGATGTAAGGCACACCGGGGGGCATCGTGGTCAGTTGTTGATCTGGTAACGTGCGATACTTTTGGTTAGTAAGACCAGGGACTGTGGTCGGACCCAAAGATGGGACAGAATCGGACATAAGGCGAAGATTCTGCGTTTAATCGCGAATTTTCAACCAAGAATGGACGCGACGAGAAGCGAGACCACGAATGCACACCAAGCGAGCGTAGAAGACCAACCACCGCAGATAGGAGCGCATCTTCGGTTACGCGGATTGGCCTCAAACGCTGTTCTTCGGTAGCTCGACTTCGGGATTATCTCATGCGGATTCTCCTCGAACTCCTGCCACTGCTTGAACTCCTCCGGCTCCTTCCTTCGCTATTTGCTATCCGGGAAGCGTGGGCTCCTGTATTCTTCCCTGCGAATGCTCCACCTGCTTAACCATCCGCTCGGCGCGCACATCATGACCCATCTACGCGATCGGACTACCAAACCTGTCACCTTCCGGACACTGACTTACCAAATCGGTTTGTTGTTGGCGTTGGAATCGACCCGGGAAATGCAGACAAAAGAAGCGGTGATCGAGACGCCATTAGAAACTTATCGAGGGCAGGTTCTTGGTGATAATCTGGTGCTGGTCCCTATTTTGCGAGCTGCGATCGGCTTAGTACAGCCCTTCACTGATCTGTTTCCAGATGTCAGTATCGGGTATGTCGGATTGGAGCGTGACCATGAGACCGCCGTTGCCCGCAACTATTACTGTAAACTGCCTCAGTTAGCCGGCCGGAATGTCTTGATCGTCGATCCGATGCTGGCGACCGGCGGTTCCGCGGCACAGACCATCCGGCTGGTTCAAGAGCATGGCGGCCAAAACGTCTCGATCGTGTGCGTCATTGCAGCGCCAGAAGGAGTCAGAGCCGTGGAAGCGCTGGACCCAAAGATCCCGATTTTCGCAGCCGCGCTCGACCGGGAGTTGAACTCAAGGAAATACATTTTGCCGGGAGTGGGAGATTACGGTGACCGGCTTTATGGGACGTAGGGCGGCGCGAGCAATCGTAATCGTCCTCGTGCTCGTGCTCGAAAAGAGGAGCGCGGCGTGAAGAAAGCGGAACCCATGGGACTAATGGGGCTGGCTTTTGTCACTAACCGTTCGCCATGGCCGCGCGGTTCGAGCACGAGGATGAGCACGAGCACGATTAACACTCCGACACGCCGACACGTTTCTTTCGCATTAGTCTCACAATCTCCCGGCCTTCGCGTCCTGGAAAAGCGGTCTTCGGTTCGAGCTCGTCGACCAGATCGAAGTGGGGATTGAAGAGATTATCGATTTCCTCTTTCGTAACACCGAAGGGAGGGCCACCGCCCTCCGGGATTTCGTCTTCGGGATCCCATGGGTTCAAAAAGAAGATCGCCAGCAGTTTTCCCTCAGGCTTAAGCGCCGAAACCGCCATTTTTAAGTAGTCATGACGACGATCAGGTTGAATCGCGCAGAAGCAAGTGTGTTCAAAAACCCAATCAAACCGGTTCTGTAACGATTGCGGTAACGCAAAGATACTAGCCGACTGAAAGACTTCCCGGCCAACGCTAGAATATGTCAACGCTTCCTTAAGTGCAGTGGCGGAAATGTCGATGCCCACTACCGTGCTCTTGGGCGAAGCAGCCGCAATTGCGCGAACATCATGTCCGTAGCCACACCCCGGCACCAACACCTCGCCTTCTAGCGGGCCATGCTTGCGTAACCATTCTATTAAAGGAGGAGCCGGAGCACCTTTCTCCCAAGGCGTAACCCCCGTTTGATAAAGTTCGTCCCAGTTCATACGCGCTCCGGGATTAGAAATAGCAGATAGCAGATAGAAAATAAACAAGATGACGGACGCACGCCGGTCGTGAAACCCTGCCGCTGATTACTGATTGGCTTTCGAGGATACTGAAGTACTAGGCTGACCGCGCGCGCCAAAGCCTAACAAAAAAATCTCACGCAAAGACGCAAAGGCGCAAAGGTTAAAACTAAGGAAGACGAACACTTAGTCCGATGCGCCTTCGGGATGAGCGGCCATTAACCGGGAAGCTAAGTATCGGCCCGTCTTTTGATACATCCTGCTCCGAATCTTTGCGCCTTTGCGTCTTTGCGTGAGACTTTCTCCGTCGCAGCGTTGTCTCGTTTAGCACGTCCGAGCGACCGGCGATCGTACATTCGACCGTTGACGCTCACTCAAATCCCATTTCTTCTTTGGTAAACATGGAACCTGCATCTGATCCATCTCGATTCGAGATAGTGGAACGAGCCGTCGAGCTCAGGGCTGACTCTAAGAGATTGGCAGAGCTATTGGCCGATGGAGCTGAGTTTATCGCGGTTTGGCGCGGGCAAAATCTTTTTGGTCAGAGTGGCCAAGGACAACCGGTTCTAGTCCCGGCTTCTAAGGCGCAACATCTGCCTAGCCCTATCTTCCTGGGGTTGCGGGCGGACGGTATGGGCCTGTTTGCGGTGAACGTAGCGGACGCGGAGAGCCATGACGCGGCCCTGCTGGCGATCGGTCTTGACGACGGAGCGGCGGCTTTCGTTCAGCTTCGCGATTTCACAGGAACGTTGTCCGCACATGAACGAAGCGCTTTGCTTTATTCGCGGGCTTTGCTGCACTGGCACGATACCCAGAGATTTTGCAGCCGCTGTGGGAGTCCGACGGTGGCGACCGAGGCCGGCCACGTCATGATCTGTAGCAATCCGGAGTGCAAACATCAGTTTTTTCCCAGGAGTGATCCTGCGACCATTATGCTGGTTCATCGACCCGGTTTCTGTTTGCTCGGGCGGCAACCGAGCTGGCCCGAAGACATCTATTCGACGTTAGCTGGATTCGTGGAGGCCGGAGAGAGCGCCGAACAGGCGGTCGTTCGCGAAGTAAAAGAAGAAAGCGGGATCGAGATCCGCAACTTGCGCTATTTCAGCACTCAACCCTGGCCCTTTCCTCAATCTTTAATGCTAGGTTTTTTTGCTGAGGCCGTCACAACCGATATCGTAGTCGGGAGCGAATTGGCGGATGCACGCTGGTTCAACGTTGAAGAGACCCGCAATGTGCTGGCTCGGCTTTCTGCGCGTTTCCCGCACTTGGACACGATCGCTCGGAAGCTGATACGCACTTGGTTAGAGGAGCAAGGCTGAGAAACAGAAAAAAGCTCACGCAAAGCCGCAAAGGGAAGACAGGAAGCAAGGTACTTAGGTGGAACTGTCTGTAGCGCCGGAAGGAAACACCGGGATCAGTAAGCAGTAAGCGGACCAGGTTCGGAGTGGCGCACCGTTTTATTCGTATATCGCTTCTTTCCTTTGCGTCTTTGCGGCTTTGCGTGAGTTTTTTCTTCAGTCTTCGGGCCTTGTATCGGTCAGAGTTTGTGAACAGATATTTCCAAGAACGTGAAAGAGAAGATCATTCTATCCACAGTCAGCGCTTGGGAGCTGGGCGATCAGTTTGACTCCGCGCAAGCGCAGAAGAACGAAGCGTTGCGCGAAGCTAAAGTAGCCAAGCTGGACGGAGATCTCAGCGAAAACGCGCCCTACCAGGCCGCTAAAGAAAAGTTTCGGACCATGGGCCGGATCCAGAGACGATTGACCGGCGAAATGGATCATCTGTTAGAGGAGGGACATCGCTTGGTGGATCCGTTAACTTGGGTCAACGACAATGTACCCGAAGCGGTGGAGCTTGGTGCGGTGGTGGTGATTGATCTGGATAGTGAACGCGAGAAATTTCTGGTGGCGGGTGCTCGCGACCATCATATCCCCAATGAAGGCGATATCCTTCCGATTCCTTACACATCGCCTTTGGGCCACGCTTTGATCGGGAAACATGCTAAGGAGAGCTTTAGCGTCACCATCCGAGACGCGGTGCGCCGCGTACACGTCCATTCTTTACGCCGCCCAACCCGAGAAGAGATTCTGGCGATCTTCCCGGCGTTAAAAGAAGGCTGAGATTTCTCGGTAGGGACGAACTCCCGCTTGTCCGGGTATTTGTGGGGAGAAGGCTAAATCCGGGAAAACACGAATGAACGGGAGCTCGTCCCTCCCGACAAGTGCTACACCAGATTCTCCGGATTCAGCGCCTTTAGTTCTTGCAGAACAAATTTGCCGTCTTTTCTGACCAGCTTCTCGTCAAAATAGATTTCACCACCGCCGTACTCCGGACGCTGGATACAAACCAGATCCCAATGGACTTGGCTGCGATTTCCGTTATCCGCCACATCGTACGCTTGCCCAGGTGTGAAATGGAATGAGCCGGCGATCTTCTCGTCGAATAAGATGTCCCGCATTGGCTCGAGAATGAACGGATTGAAGCCGAGAGCGAATTCGCCGATGAACCTGGCTCCTTCATCGGTATCCAGGATTTCGTTGATTCGGCCGGTATTATTACCGGTCGCATCCGTTACTCGCCCGTTTTTAAACACCAGCTTGATTGAATCGAACCCGGTGCCTTGATAGATGGTTGGGGCGTTGAATTGGATGTGACCTTGAACGGAGTCTTTCACCGGAGAAGTAAACACCTCTCCATCGGGGATATTATGGGCTCCACTGCAAGCGATCGTCGAAATGCCTCTAATACTAAAGTTCAAATCCGTCCCCGGCCCGGTGATTCGGACCCGGTCCGTGTCATTCATGAGTGCCACCAATGGTTTCATGGCAGCTTCCATTTTCGAATAGTTCAACGTGCAGACTCGAAAAAAGAAGTCCTCGAAGGCTTCCGTGCTCATTCCCGCCATCTGCGCCATGGAAGACGTCGGCCAGCGTAACACTACCCATTTGGTTTTGTTGACGCGCTGATCAAGTACCGGTTTGAGTAGCTTCATAGCGAGCTTCATCCGATCCGGTGGCACATCCGACTGTTCCGTGATGTTGTTACTCCCCCTTACGGCGATATAGGCGGCCACCCCCTTCATCCTCACCATCTCGTATTCGGCGATTAATTGGTATTGATTCTCTTCGGCTCCCCGCAGCAGTTCCCGATTGACGACATTACTTTGCAGACTGACCAGAGGAATAGCCCCTTTTTCGCGCGCTTTCCGAATAAGAGCGACGACGAGCTCAACTGGCACGTCGAAAGTATCGATAAGGACTTTTTCTCCGCTTTGTAGTCGGGTGGAATACCCAGTCAGCACTTCGGCCAACTGATCGTAACGCGGGTCTTGCATAGGAGGTAATGAACTGGAATTCGGTTAGACTTACTTTCAGAAAGTGGTACTGCAACTGAAAACGCCCTTTTTTAACATGCTAGGCAAAATCGTGCCTGAGGCTGACGCAGCCGTCATTAGAAAGAGTTATGCGGAGCAACAGCTAGTGTTCACTAATGGTTGCTTCGATATCCTCCACGTCGGGCACATCCGTTATTTAACCGCGGCGAAACAGTTGGGAGATATTCTCGTGGTTGGACTGAACAGCGACGATTCGGTTCGCCTGTTAAAAGGGCCTGATCGGCCGATTAATTCGGAGGCCGATCGCGCGGAAATTTTAGCGGCATTAGCTGTCGTGGACCATGTGGTGATCTTTCGGGAGCTTCGGGTCAACCGGTTAGTCACCCATTTGAAACCGGATTTGTACGTCAAAGGAGGAGATTACTCCATAGATAGCCTGGACCGTGGTGAGGTCGATGCGCTACGCTCAGTGGGCACTGAGATCAAGATTGTGCCACTTGTGCCAGGTAGATCCACGACCCGGCTGATTAATGCAATCCAGAACACATGAATAGGCGACTTAAGCTCGGAGTACTGGGATCGGGCAAAGGCTCCAATTTCAAGGCCCTTATGGAGCAGATTATTGATGGAAAACTACCCGCTGAAGTTCGGCTGGTAGTTTCCGACGTACCGGATTCCGGTATCCTCTCTTACGCGCGTGACTTTCAGGTGCCGGCTCTTTTCGTAAACCCGGGCAAATATCGGACTCGATTGGAGACGGAGGTGGAGCACGATATCGCGCGGCTGCTTCAGGAAGCTGGCGCCGAGTTAGTGGTTCTAGCCGGGTTTATGCGGGTTCTAAAGGAGCCGTTGCTGAAAGCTTTCCCCAAGTCGATCATCAACATCCATCCATCTCTGTTACCGAAATATAAAGGCTTAGAAGCTTGGAAACAGGCTTTGGATGCGGGGGAAAAGGTCACCGGCTGCACGGTTCATTACGTTGACGCGGCCGTCGATGCCGGCCACATACTCGGTCAACGAGAAGTAGCGATCCAACCGGATGACACTCCAGCGACTTTACACGCCAGGATCCAGAGAGCCGAACACGACCTGTTGCCAGAAGTCGTCCGGCAAATCGCGCAGGAACGGCGGTAGGGATGAGCTCCCGCTCGTCCGTGGGAAGATCTGATTAGCAGAGTTTTTGGTGGGGCGAGGCTCCCGATCATCCTATGACTGGCTGCGGAGAATTGGGCCCTGTAGCGTTACCTGATCCTGTAAGGCCTCTAGATGCGCCGAGCCGCGGATCAATGTTTTGCCGTCAACGTGCGCTTGTCCGCGGCCCCACTGCAAACCCGGCTCGGCGCTCGTATTGGCGTAGCAAAACGTTTTCGGCGTCAGATGATTAACCTCTTCGCGAACCGTTACAAGGCCGTGCGGGAGCCTCGCCCCACCAAAAAACCTCCTAGCTCCTAGCTCCTAGCTCCTTTTCTTGCATTTTTGTACCTGGTATCTCACCTTGACCAAGTTATGAAGAAAATCGAGGCGATCGTTAAACCCTTCAAAATGGAGGATGTCAAAGAGGCCTTGACGGAGATTGGCATCGAAGGAATGACCGTCAGCGAAGTGAAAGGGTTTGGCCGCCAGAAGGGACACACCGAGATCTACCGAGGGAGCGAGTACACCGTCGATTTTCTACCGAAAGTAAAATTTGAGATTGTCGTTTCCGACGATCGGGTGCAGCGAACCGTCGAAACCATTGTCCAAACGGCGCGGACCGGGAAAATCGGTGACGGCAAAGTCTTCGTAATTTCGATCGAAGAGGCCATTCGTATCCGAACCGAGGAACGCGGAGAAGCGGCGGTCTAAGCAATGGCCAGTTTCCCCTCGCATCCATTACCGGCGGTCTCGGCGATCCCGGCTTTTGTCTATGGATGAGGTGACCACCGTTTCTCCCGATCTGCAGGCCTCGCTGATTTGTGAAGATGTCAGGCAGGAAGTGAACGGCATGCAGACCCTGGTCGGCATCATAAATATGATTCCGGCCAGGGTGCTCCCCGTAGCCATCTTGAAGCTGTGCGTTTGGACCCGTTGGTGTGGTGGAATCGGGCGTTTCCGACAGGTTTCCCGGATCTTGGGCGCCGACGAAGAGCAAATCTTGGCAGAGTCCCAGATTGAGTTCGAATTAAAGGACATGGAGAGCCACGTTACCAACGTCAATCTGTTTACCGGTGTGCAGTTCCAACGTTATGGTTTGCACTACGTGGAGATCCTGTTGGAGAATGAACTAAGGCTACGCTATCCAGTTCCGGTTGTGAAAATCTGAGCGGCGTTCCCTTTTCGGATCCAAGTTTTTCGCGCGATGTTCTAATACCCCAAAAAGTCCCTCCTCCCCATGAGCAATACGATTGAGTCGCACCTGATAGAAACACGGGTCTTTAAGCCGTCCGATGGCTTCGTGCAGCAAGCATTGATTCCAAGCCTGGAACAATACAAGGAGCTCTACCAGCAATCCATCCAAGATCCGGAGGGTTTCTGGAGCAAACAGGCAACCGAACTCATTCTCTGGCAAAAAAAATGGGACACCGTGCTGAAGTGGGAAGCTCCGTTCGCCCAATGGTTCGTCGGCGGCAAGCTGAACGTCTCCGAGAATTGTTTGGACCGCCATTTGCAGGGACCGCGACGGAATAAAGCCGCCATAATTTGGGAAGGGGAACCGGGAGAAGTGCGGACCCTGACCTATCAGCAGTTACATCGCGAGGTTTCCAAATTTGCCAACGTTTTAAAACGCAACCACGTCCAAAAAGGGGATCGGGTTATTATCTACATGCCGATGTGCCCGGAAGCAGCTATCGCGATGTTAGCATGTGCTCGCATCGGGGCGGTGCACTCGGTCGTGTTTGGCGGGTTCAGTTCCGCGGCCATCAAAGATCGGTTAAACGACTCTCAAGCGAAAGTGGTAATCACGGCTGATGGCGCATACCGGCGCGGCGCCATCGTTCAATTGAAGAAGAACGTAGATGAGGCGCTAAAGGATGGCTCTCAGGTCGAAAAAGTGATCGTGTTTCGCCGGGCCAATAACGAGATCTCGATTACCGAAGGACGAGATGTCTGGTGGCATCGCGAAATGGAATACGTCGACGCTCGGTGCGAGCCGGAAGCGCTCGACTCGGAAGATCCTTTGTACATTCTCTACACCAGCGGTTCAACCGGAAAGCCAAAAGGAATCCTGCATACCACCGGCGGCTATCTCCTCGGCGCTACCATGACCACAAAGTACGTTTTCGATCTGCACGAAGACGATCTTTACTGGTGTTCCGCCGATGTCGGCTGGGTCACGGGGCATAGCTACGTTGTCTACGGGCCGCTCAGCAATGGAGCCACGACCTTTATGTATGAGGGCGCTCCCAATTGGCCCGAACTGGATCGTTTCTGGAAGCTAATCGAGAAGTATGCCATCACGGTTTTTTATACTGCGCCCACGGCTATTCGCGCATTTATCCGCTGGGGAGACAGTTATCCCAAGAGCCACGACCTTTCTTCTCTGCGGCTGCTGGGGACGGTCGGTGAACCGATCAATCCCGAGGCGTGGATGTGGTACCAGACGGTGATCGGCGGAGGCCGTTGCCCAATCGTCGATACTTGGTGGCAAACCGAGACCGGCGGAATCATGATCACTCCTTTACCAGGTGCGACTCCGACCAAGCCGGGAAGCGCGACCTTGCCGTTCTTTGGTGTCGACGCAGCCGTGGTGGACGAAGCAGGCAAAGAAGTGCCGCCTAACGTCGGCGGTAAATTAATCATTCGTAAACCTTGGCCATCGATGCTGAGAACCATTTGGGGAGATAAGGCTCGCTACGAGAAAACGTATTGGTCCGATTTTCCCGGCTATTATTTCACGGGCGATGGAGCTCGGCGAGATGAGGACGGTTACTTCTGGATCGTCGGCAGAATTGATGACGTCTTGAACGTTGCCGGCCACCGGCTGGGAACTTCAGAGATCGAGAGCGCCTTAGTCAGTCACGTAGGCGTCGCTGAGGCAGCTGTGGTTGGCAGACCCGATGAATTAAAGGGACAAGCAGTGGTTGCTTTTGTGACGCTAAAGCAGGGAACAAGTGCCTTACCGGAATTACGCGAGCAACTCCGGCAACACGTTGCCACTATGATCGGTGCTATCGCTCGGCCAGATGACGTCAGGTTTGCCGAAGCTTTACCCAAGACACGCAGCGGTAAAATCATGCGTCGCCTGCTGAAAGAAATAGCCGCTGGAGGTCAAGTTACCGGCGATACGACGACCCTAGAGGACCTGAGCGTCCTGGCCGCCTTAAAGGGTTCAGAGGAATAAAACCTTTAAGGTAAGAAGTGAGATGTGAGAGGTGAGAAGTGATAGGATGCGCCTCACGCGAAGAAAGCCAAATGTCGGAGCTACCATAAGGGGAGCCGCATTAGAGATGTGCGGCCTTTAGATTCGGAAAAGGTTTATCGCGTAGGTCGCTGAAGGGCGTATTTGCCGCGGCTCCCTGTTGGCGTGGCGACCCGGCCTCCCAAGGGCGTCGCGTCTATCCGAGCGCCATATCTGCAACGATTTGTCAGCGTCGGCATGCGGGTAAGCTAAAACGCGGAATGCAACTCCCCTCCGTTTGCTTCTCACCTAAGAGGAGGCTTCAGCCGATGCCAATCGGTGCTTTGCTCGTAGGTATTCGCCACTTGTAAGATAGTGGCTTCGTTAAGGGTTTTGCCTAGAATTTGCAGCCCGATCGGCAGTTTCTTTCCTTCCACCTCGGCAAAGCCGCACGGGATACTGATCCCGCAAATGCCGGCCATGTTCGCAGCCAAAGTGAAAACGTCGGCCAGATACATTTGCAGCGGGTCATTGGTCCGTTCTCCTAACTTGAAAGCGGGCGTGGGAGAAGTCGGGCAGAGGATGGCATCAACTTTGGCAAAAGCATCGTCAAAGTCGCGCCGGATCAAAGTCCTCACCTTTTGCGCCCGAAGATAATAGGCGTCGTAGTAGCCGGAGCTTAGGGCATAAGTACCCAGAATAATCCGTCGTTTCACCTCCTGGCCAAAACCTTCTTCCCGGGTCTTGCCGTAGTGATCCAGCAATCCGGTTATCCCGTCGGCCCGAAAACCATACCGGACGCCGTCGAAGCGGGCGAGATTTGCTGAGGCCTCAGCTGGAGCGATGATGTAATAAGTGCTCAGTGCATGCTCGGTGTGCGGAAGCGAAATATCGACGATCTTCGCTCCCAGCTTTTCGTACCAAGCCACGGCGGCTCGCACGGCCTCCTCAACCTGAGGGTCGAGCCCTTCGATGAAATATTCCTTGGGCAGACCCAACGTGAGATTTTTTACTCCTTTGTCGAGATCGGCTGTGTAATCAACAACTGCCTCATCCAACGTCGTTGAATCACACGGGTCTACCCCGCTGATGACGTTCATGATCATAGCCGCGTCCCGGACATCCTTGGTAAGAGGTCCGATCTGGTCCAAAGACGAAGCAAACGCAACTAGCCCATATCGAGACACTCGTCCGTAAGTTGGCTTAATGCCCACGCAACCGCAGAGGGCGGCAGGTTGCCGAATAGACCCTCCGGTGTCAGAGCCCAGCGCGGCCAATGCCTCATCCGCAGCAACCACAGCCGAGGATCCGCCGCTTGAGCCTCCGGGCGTCCTGTCCGGATCCCACGGGTTTCGGGTCGGACCGAATGCAGAGTTTTCAGTAGAAGATCCCATGGCGAACTCGTCCATGTTAGTCCGCCCAAAGGGAATCGCGCCGGCTGCTCGCAACTTCTTAATAACCGTGGCATCGAACGGAGCGACGTAGCCCTGTAGAATCTTCGAAGCGCAGCCGCAGGGATGGCCTTGAACGCTGACCACGTCCTTGATCGAAATAGGGATACCTCCCAGCGGGAGCGAAACATCCGCGTGTTCGGCGTCTTTTAAAGCGCGCTCGGGATCGAACGACAGGTACCCGTGAACGGCGCCATCGACCTGTTCGATTCGTCTAACTAGATCCTCAACAATCTCTTTCGGGGATATCTCTTTTTGCCGGAGCAGGTCCTGAGCTTTGTGAACCGTGAGTGAAGAAAGCGCCACGTTTATTCCACCACTTTGGTTACGATGAATAAACCCTGAGCTTGACGCGGCGCATTGGCCAGCACGACCTCGCGGTCGAGTGACGGTCGGGTCTCGTCCTCACGAAAGACATTGTAGACCGGGAAACTGTGCGCAGTCGGTTCAACCTGACTCACATCGAGCTGGTTAAGCTTCTCGACATGCTCGAGCACGTGACCAAGCTGCGACTCGAAGGTAGCAATCTCGGCAGGCACCAGTTTTATCCGAGCAAGCTCGGCCACATATCGCACATCGAATTTTGTCGCGCTCATCGAGAAGTCCTAACGAATAGAATGTGCTGGAAACGCCGTCAACGTCCTTGAGAAACGCCGTCATCGCCGGGAACGGGGTCACTTTGTGTGTGTGCGTGAAAACACAGCGAAATCATGATTTTGAGCGTTGACGATTCGGGCTGCCGGATCCGCAAATCCGTTCCGGCGTTCACGGCGATCCCGGCGTTACAAATGGTTCATCAGCTGCATCACGAGATACACCACGATGCTGCTCGCCCCGAGTACAGCTACCACCAGAGCCACTAGCCGCAGCCGGGCGGCGCGGCGTTGTGCTCGCCGCGGTCTCGGCGGCCGGTCGGCTAAGAAGTCAGATTCGTGACGGACATCTTCTAGTATGTCAGGGGAATCCAAGGGGCTGCGCCGCGCGCTCGCCCGCGCGATCCGCTCCTGGCGTTCTCGTTCCAACCGTTCCTCCGCAAGCTTAGGTGCGTCGGCGATGACTTTCTCAAGCTCGGCCATCTGCCGTCGCAACTCTTCTTCTTGCTTAGTCAGTTGTTCTTTTTGAGAATCGATCGGTGTTTGGCGAAATTGTTTTCGTTGCATCACCTGGCTAAGGCAGCGTGCGCGATAAAGAGGATGGCCAGAACGATCAACCCGAAAATAATGAGAGGTAGCGTAAATGCTAAACCCCTCTTAAACCACGTGACGAAACTCCCATCGTCGGCTGAGTACTCGGCAAAATCAGAATTACCCATTGGTTCGAGAACCTCTGTCTCCGACTCTGCATTTATTTTAGTAATTGATTTGGAATATTCGCCCCTGGCATCGTCCACCGCGCTCAAGGCTTTGCTCAACTCGCGATTCAAGTCGCCGTTGGCCCAGGTCTTCGGATTAATTCGCTCCAGAGCGCGCAGGTGCTGCGCAAAAGCTGTGGCCGAAGACTTAAGCTGTTCAACTCGCTTCTCGCTTTCGTAAGTCTGGCGTTCAATCACGACCATGGACCGACTCAGTTTTTCGATCATCTCTGCGCGTCCCTTTTCTAGCTCGTCTTGCTTTCGACTAAGCTCTTCCAGGTCGCGTTTCTGTCGCTCGATCGCTTCCTGTTGGCGCTTCAGTTGCAGGAGCTGTTCTTGGGCGCGCTGAACCTTAGAATCAAGCTCATCCGGCGGGGGTGGTTCGCCATTCGAGAGATCCAGGAACGGCTCTTTCGTACCTTCTGACATCCAGGGATAATATCCGACAAATGCCCTTTCCGCGACCGGAAAACCTCTCTGTCAAGCCTAGTAAGATAAGTTCTAGGGCGAGCCGATAGCTATTAGCGGGAGACGCCATAGAGCCGGCCACAGATAGGACCTATGAGACTAATAGGACTAATAAGTCCCTACCTATAAGTCCCATTGGTCCTATAGGTCCCATCCGGGTCCGTGATATGACGCTCGCACTTCCGAAAAACCTGTTTTCTCCACAGCGCGACCCCGCTATCCCCCTACAACAACTGAAAAATAAATCCTTTCAGATATTCAGTCTCGGGAAGATGCGGCAAAATCGGATGATCAAGCGGCTGGGACAGAGATTTGATCCGGCGCACATGTCTTTTCGCGTCGACGCTGGCATCGACGACAATATCCGACAGGGAAGACTGGCTCAGGTGATGCGAACAGGAAAACGTGACCAACAGACCCTGCGGCGCTAACAACTGAATCGCCCGCAAATGAATTTCTTTGTATCCGCGCCGTGCACTGTCCAACGTTTCCCGTGACCGAGTAAAGGACGGTGGATCCAAGATGATCAAATCGTAGTTTTCCTGTTTAGCGACCTGTTCACCGAGAAAATCGAAAACGTTCTTCGGATGGACCGTCAATGAGACCTGATTCAATCGCGCATTCGTCTCGATACCGGCTGCCAGAGATTCACTGATCTCGACTGCCGTCACGGATTCCGCACCTTGTTTAGCGCACGCTATGGCAAAGGCGCCTTGATTGGCAAAGCAATCCAGTACCCGTTTCCCGGACGCCAGCAGAGCGACTTCTTGATAGTTATCGATCTGATCGAGATAAAATCCGGTCTTTTGCCCGCTCAGAAGCTCTAACTCAAAATCCATTCCAACGATGCTCATGTTCAGACGTGGCGGGGCTTCACCTTTGAGGACGCCGGTTTTGAGTTCCATGCCCTCGGCTCGTCGCACCGACGCATCGTTGCGCTCGATGATTGAAGCGGGCGAGAACAGCGTTTCCAGGGCTTGAACGATCAGGTCTTTTCGTTGATCCATCGCCACGGTCAACGTCTGGATCACCAGATTGCCGCCATAGCGATCCACAATTAGCCCAGGAAGCCCGTCGCTCTCGCTCCAGACCAATCGTCCAGGGTCGCGATCCTGGGTCCATCGCTTCCGGACCTCATGGGCCTGCCGAATTCGTCGAATGAAAAATTCCAGATCAAGCTTTTCCCGGCGACGAGAAAAGCGACGCGCGACGATCTGCGAGCGTGGGTTAAAAATAGCGCTACCCAGCATCCGGTCGCGCCCGTCCTTAAGGGAAATGACGGCCCCGGGCTCTGGGTCACCAAATACCTTCAGCACCTCGGTGTTAAACACCCAGTCATGCCCATGAAAAATTCGCGCCCGCGGTCGGACGACAATACCTGCCATCGAATCAAACTAATAGCCGCAAAAGAACACAAAGAACGCAAAAAATAGGAGTCAGGAGTTAGAATCCAGGATTCAGGAGGCACTAGTTCGAGCACGTCGCGCACTGGAGGGGAGCCGCTTTGGACCGTGACCTGCCTACCTCGCTTAGTTCCTTCCACAGCGTCTCAAACCACAAACGGTGAAAGCAGGCGGCTCCCGGAAACTACCCACGGTGATCCATCTCCCATCGATTCCGGGCCAGTCGGAGCAGAAAACGAGACACGCTCACAGAAGTGGCACGCGTTAAAACGTTCCCGGGAGCCGCCTGCTTTGCACCCCATTTGGACGTGCAAAACGTCGAAAACGGATCAGCGCAAAAGCTGACTTGCACGTTCCAAAGCGGCCTGCCCGACGTAGCCTCTAGGAGTCTAGACGACTAGGCGAAGTCTGGCTCCCCTCCAGGTCCTGCTGCGCCCCTTTCTTACGAAAACAGCAACTCGTCCGCCGGCTCGATCACCCGCTGGAACTTCGGTTTCTCCGCCAGCTCAGGGTACTCGAATATCTTGCCTTCGTAATTGCGAATCACGACTTTGTCTTGATCGTGGAACAAGACGTAATCGGGATTGATGGGCACTTTACCGCCGCCTCCGGGAGCATCGATCACAAATTGTGGTATCGCATACCCAGTCGTGTGACCACGTAACGCCTCGATAATATCGATGCCTTTGGCCACCGACGTACGAAGATGCGAAGAGCCGTGAATCAAATCACACTGATAGAGGTAGTAGGGACGAACCCGGCACCTTAATAGCTTCTGTACCAGTATCCGCATGACCTGAGGATCATCATTAACCCCCTTTAAGAGGACGCTTTGGTTACCCAGCGGGACCCCGTGGTTCGCCAATCGTTCCAGCGCGGCTTTAACCTCGGTGGTCAATTCCCGGGGATGATTCACGTGGACACTCATCCAGAGCGGATGAAACTCCTGTAACATCTGGCAAAACTCCTCCGTGACCCGCTGGGGAAGAAAAATCGGCACGCGAGTGCCGATCCGGAGAAACTCGATATGGGGAATCTCACGAAGCCGAGTGAGGATCCCCTTCAGTTTGTCGTCAGAAAAGAGCAGAGCGTCTCCACCAGAAATCAAGACGTCGCGCACTTCGGTATGTGATCGCAGGTACGTATAGATTTCCTCAAAGTCGGTGTGTAGCTCTTGCTCGCCAACTCCACTGACCACGCGGCTGCGCGTGCAGTATCGGCAATAAGACGCGCAACGGTCCGTGACCAAAAAAAGCACTCGATCGGGGTAGCGATGTACCAATCCGCGAACCGGCATGTGAGAATCCTCGCCGCACGGGTCTGCGACCTCCCAGGGCGCGCGCACGGACTCTTCGATTCTCGGAATTACTTGCCTGCGAATCGGGTCCTCCGGATCTTCCGGATCGATCAGGTTGAAAAAGTGCGGAGTAACCGCAAAGGCTAATTTCTGGCCGGCTAGCAGCACACCGGCACGCTCTTCCTTCGTCAGCTGGATTTTCGATTCGAGCGCATCCAGAGACGCCACTCGATTTTTGAGTTGCCACTTCCAGTCATTCCAAAGGTCGGCCGGAACATCTGGCCAGTAGCCGGGAGCGTGAGAAGTAAATTGCTGGTTGTTCGATACAACAATGGATTCGGTCATTTCTTGACTAGTTGGTACAACGTTAAAGTCCGCTGGGCTCTTGTCAATTAAGCCTGCGCCGCGGGGTAACTCGTCGGCATTTTCCCCCGGCGCAGGCTATGTGATTTTTCTTATTTAAAAATCGATTTTGCTTAACGTCTTGGATCCACCGACTACCGAGCGCTTTTAGACTCCAAGCAATTTAGAACTCCAAGCATAATCAGCACGGGGATGTGCCGGCGTGAGCGGCGAATCCCTCTGCCATAGCCAGCACCGCTGACAAATGTTATTACGCATTTGTCAGCGGTGCTAGCTGGTGCGATCGGTGCTACTGGCCTGATGGGACTAACTGCCACATTCTCGCTGTTTTAAGATGAATTTCGCCATATGAACGTCGCTCGGGTTTTCACGGTGGGTTTCGGAATCGTGAGTGTGGGCTTGCTCCTTGATACGTCTGCCGTTTGCGAGAGCGCCGGGACCAGCGGCCACGATCTGGTTCATCAGTTAAACGACGCTCTTGAGTCAGTATATGATCACGTTGCTCCCGCCGTTGTCGTGATCGACATCAGCAAAAACGCCAACCCGAGCAACGGAAACAACCCATTCGAAGGCTTCGATTTCTTCCACGGACCCCAAGGTGAAGAAGGGGGTGACCAGCCCGACCAAAGTGAAGGCTCCGGATTTATCGTGCGCTCCGACGGCTACATTCTGACGAATAACCATGTTATCGAAGGGGCGGATAAGATTCAGGTAAAACTGAAGGACGGAAGGGTGGTAACGGCTCGGTTGATTGGAACCGACGATCGGACGGATGTTGCCGTCATCAAGATCGATGCAATGAACCTGCCGGTTGTGGACGTTGCAGACAGCGACCAGGTTAAGGTAGGGCAACTGGTTTGTGCGATCGGCACACCGTACAAGTTTGAATACACTTTCACTACCGGAGTGGTTAGCGCAAAGGGTCGCAACGAGTTATTGGCCGATAAATACGAGGACTACATCCAAACCGACGCCGCGATAAATCCCGGTAACAGCGGAGGTCCGTTGTGCGATATCGACGGTAAAGTGATCGGGATGAACACGCTGATCCACGGTCTGAATCGAGGTCTCGGATTTGCGATCTCCAGCAACCTTTTCAAGCAAGTTAGCGATCAGCTTATTTCGACTGGCAAGATTGTCCGACCCTGGCTGGGCATCATCATTGAATCGCTGAACGGAGAGAATCGAGGCGACCTTTTCAAAGGGGTGGACAAAGGGGTTGTTATCCGAACCGTTCAAGCCGACACACCGGCTGCCAAGAGCGATCTTCGCCCTGCTGACGTCATCACAGAGGTAGACGGGGTCGGGGTCGGGTCCGCGCGGGATCTGCAACGTGAGATCCTCAAAAAGAAAGTGGGTGATCAGGTTAACCTGGGCATTTGGCGAAACGGCAAACGCCTAGTTGTCCCAGTTCGGACTGAGGAATTGCCGGTTGAACCGAGTTTGGCAGGAGCTCAACCCACACCCACGCAGGCGCCGGTGGCTAACACCAGTTTTGGACTTCAGTTGCAAGAAGTGACCCCGAATCTCAAACGCGATTTGGGTCTGAAAACCGATTCGGGATTGGTCGTCGTAGCGGTCGCGCCGAATAGCCCCGCGGCGACCGCCGATATCCAACCCGGTGATGTGATCACAGAGGTCGGTAAAACGCCGGTTTCATCTCTGGACATGCTCCAGAAGGCGCTTGGAGACCAAAAAAACAAAACCAATCTGTTGCTTTTGCTGGACCGGCGCGGAATAAAGACCTATTCTATTGTTAAATCTGGCAAATAAGTCGTACCCCCAGTTCTCTCTCCTTGTTGCGAAGGCCGAAGTTGGAAAACTTCGGCCTTCCAGCTTTTTAACGCCTGCCTCCAAGCGCGGTTCGGCGACTTCCTGGTCGATTCGGCTGACCGAAGTTTTTGGGCCGTGCCACGCGCCGAAAAGAAACGCGCGAAGCGGAAGGAACGCAAAATTTCACGGAAGATCACCAAGGCCACAAAGAGAAACTCGGCTTACACCATTTGTCTTTGCGATCTTTGTGACCTTCTGTGAGATCTCGACCCGGCCGCTATGTTGGTAGGTTTTTCCATGGAATCGATATGCGAGACGGTGCCTCAGAACGTGCGAGACCTAAGCTGCGACGATCGCGGATTAGCGAATTAGGTCGCTCCCAGAGATTGCGGATTGTCCACCTGCTAAAAAAGACTAGAGGGCTGGCAGTTACCGAAATAGCGAGTCGTCTAGGCCTGAGCTATATGGGCGCCAAACAACATTGCGCCGAATTGGAAAAACAGGGGGTAGTCGATACCTGGCGCCGGCCCAAACCGGTTGGACGCCCGGAGTTAGTCTATCGATTGACACCAAAGGCCAGCGTGTTCTTCCCGGCTCAAACAAACGTGAGCACGATCGATATTTTAAATGCCGCTCGGCAACTATTTGGGGCAACGGCCTCGGACAAGCTGCTGCTTGCTCTCTTCAGAAAGAAGGCCGAGACCTACGCGCACAATATGCGCGGCGATACCCGCGAGGCCAAAGCGGAATCCCTCGCGCGTCTACGCGATGTGGAAGGCCATCTCTCTGAAGTGGTCAAAGTCCCTGATCTGATGATCCAGGAATACCATTCTCCGATTCTGGATCTGGTCGATGCTTTTCCCCTGGTCAGACGGTTGGAAAAAGAGATGTTCGAAACGCTTCTCGGCGCTTCCGTCGAGCGCCACGAAGAACGGGCCTCCGGCCTATATCTTTGTACGTTCTTAATTACCTGAGCGAGAGATCGCTTCGTCTCGTCCAAGACGCGATCGGAGGGGAGCCGCATTCCGCGTCCCCTTGCCGCCGACGAGGTGCTGTACGTACAGCGTCTTTTGTCCGGATCGCGTGTTAGCCGCGGCTCCCTTAAGCGTGTGCTAGGTACCTGCACGAGCAATCCCGCGTGGCGTGCACGATTTCAGGGCGTCGCGGTTGTGGCACATCAAAATACTTGATCTCAATCTGGGTCGGTCGAGCATCCGACATCGCCCACCGAATGCGACGCCCCTCCGTTACCGCGCAAGGTTCATCGCGGTCGGAAGAAACGCCCCAAACCCGGACAAGCAGGAGCTCGTCCCTACCGGGTTTCACTCAGCCGTCGTCCCATTCTCACCCACCAATGGCCCTCGACGCTTGTAGAAATCATACCGGGCCAAAATCGTTCGCACATAATGCGCGGTAGACGGGAAATCGATACTATCTTCAAAGGCCTCTGCGCTGAGCGGCTGTTTGGTTCGTTGTAAGGCAACCCGGATCCAACGATCCACCCGGCTCTTACCGGCATTGTATTCCGCCAAGGCAAACGGAACCGGTTCCGTTTGCGAGTTCCATCGTTGTAACGCCTTGCTCAAGTACCAGCAGCCAATCTCCAAATTGACTTCAGGATTAAATAACTGGTTCGGTTCGAAATTGGTGACCGAATTTGATTTAGCCCAATCACGCGCGGCGATCTCCGAGACTTGCATAAGCCCCCTCTCGCTGTTTTTGCCAATCATATCGGTTTGAAACCGGCTCTCGCGCCACACCACGGCTTTAACCAGTCGCGGATCCAAGAGATGTTCGTTGGCGATCTGAGTTATCAGGCTATCGTACCTCTTATAGTCGCTCCAATTCTTAAGCTCACGAAATACGTAAAACGGATCTTTCGTGCGCAGAACTAAGTATCCGACCGCCGCTATTCCCGACAAAAATAATACCAGGGCCAGTTTGAGTAACCAACTAACCACCAACCTGGGCAGACGCCCGATTTGACTTCTTTCTGACCTGGACGCCATTGCTAAAGAAACGATGCCGCTCTATGCGCGGGTGGTCACGGATGACCCAACCAACAAAGAACTAGATTATCTCGTCCCAGCACCGTGGGAAAGCAAGGTTCATGTCGGCTCCCGGGTCAAAGTGCCTTTGCGATCGAGAAACAGTTTTGCCACCGTGGTTGAATTGGTCGCTGAATCTACGGCACCCGGAATCAAGGCTGTGACCGGATTGGTTTCCGAGGAGCCAGTCCTGGACCCCAAGATGCTACAGCTCGCACGGTGGATGGCAGACTACTACTCTTGTCCGTTAGACGCCGCGGTCCGCTGTACCTTACCCCAAGTGATCCGATCGGGCGGATTCAAACGCGAACGTTGGCTATCGGTTACTCTTCCCCCGGACCAGAACATTTTAGAACAAATCAAGGTGCGGGCTCCGCGCCAGGCGGAAGTTCTTGAAGTAGCCTTACAGTTCACCGGTCCGATCCGGTGGGCCGACCTAGTCGAAGCCGCTGCGACCAGCGATCGGACCATCAAACACTTGGTGAACCAGGGTTGGTTGACCTTGCAAATGCTGAATGCCGAACGTGATCCATCCCAAGGCGAAGAGTATGTGTCCACTGCTCCGTTGCGGCTGAATCCAGGCCAGCTCAGCATTCTGACGATGTTGATCGAGGCAATCGATCAAGGCAAAACGAAGCCAACTTTGCTCCACGGGATCACCGGTAGCGGCAAGACCGAAATCTATCTTCAGGCCATCCAGCATTGTCTCGACCTGGGACGCGGCGCCTTAGTGTTAGTACCTGAAATCTCACTGACGCCGCAGACGGTGGAACGGTTCAAATCCAGGTTTGCTCGTGAGCTGATCGCAGTTTTGCACAGCCATTTGTCCGCCGGTGAGCGACACGACGAATGGCATCGATTGCGAAGAGGCGACGCGCGGGTCGCCATCGGCGCGCGCAGCGCAGTGTTCGCGCCCGTAAAAGATCTCGCCCTCATCGTGGTGGATGAGGAACATGAAAACTCCTACAAACAGGAGGAAACGCCCCGCTATCATGCCCGGGACCTGGCGGTCGTACGTGGCCACATCGAAGGTTGCGCGGTCTTGCTTGGCTCGGCCACACCCTCACTGGAAAGTTATCACAACGCTCGCAACGGGAAGTATGAGCTGGCTCGTTTAACCGCCCGGGTTGACGATCGGCAACTTCCCTTGATTCGAGTAATCGACCTCCGCCAGGAGTTCGCCAAGAGCAAACATCCGTCGATCCTTTCCCGCCGTTTAACCCAGGCCATCGAGGATCGTCTGCAAAAGCGCGAACAATCGATCCTGTTCCTTAACCGGCGCGGCTTCGCCTCTTCGTTGCTTTGCTCTAAATGCGGGTACGTATGCGAATGTGCTAACTGCAGCATCCCATTGACCTTTCATCTCGCCGAAAATCGTCTCAAATGCCATCTCTGCGGTTATCAAGCAGTAGCCCCAAAGAAATGTCCGGGCTGTGGCGACCCTGGTATTCGCTACAGCGGATACGGAACTGAGAAGGTCATCGAATTGGTGGAGAAGCTGTTTCCCACAGCGCATGCCGCTCGTATGGACGCAGACTCTATGTCCCGAAAAGATGCTTATCGAACTACACTCGGCGCATTTCGCAGCGGAAAAATCGATATCCTGATCGGTACCCAAATGATCGCCAAAGGATTGGATTTTCCTAATGTGACTTTGGTTGGGATTATCAATGCCGATATCGGACTTCACATCCCGGACTTCCGAGCCGGCGAACGTACCTTTCAATTACTGACCCAGGTCGCTGGGCGGGCCGGTCGAGGTGAGACCCCAGGTGAGGTCTTCGTGCAGACGGCCACGCCATTCAGCCCTTCCATCCAGTTTGCCCGGCACCATGATTTCGATGGTTTTTGGGACCAAGAACGCGAATTCCGTGAACGCTGCGACTATCCGCCGTTTAATCATCTCGTTTTGATCCAGATAAAATCCGAGCACCAACGGTTAGCAGAATTCACGGCGGAGACGCTCCACCGCCGTTTCAGCGAGAAGATTGACTCATCGGTCACGCTCCACCCTGTCGTCCCCGCCCAGATCGAACGGGTAAAAGGGTTTTACCGGTTCCAGATCCTCTTGCGTACCCGAGCTATCCTCCGGCTCTCGAGAACGATCCGAGAAGTGATGGATAGCCTTTCTTTTCCGGACGAGGTCCAGGTGAGCGTGGATGTGGATCCGTATCATCTACTGTAAGCTGCAAGCGCTTCGTTCTCGTACTCACCGTCGTCCTCCCAACTTCGCCCCGTCGTCTGAAACTCCGGGAGGCTACGTCGGGCAGGCCGTTCTCGATTGGATCTGATCTGAACCAGCTCGCCCCAACCGCAGCGATCCATATTAGTCCCATAGGTCCTACAGGTCCCATCCGTGCCACGCTCTATCGCTGCTGCCGCGAAGTAACCGTCATCAACGCCGCACGCCCAAAATCGAGGACGAAGCGCCGCCGCTTACGCGCCCCCTGAATCCCAAGACCGCAA
>JAFAZK010000321.1 GCA_019239825.1 Verrucomicrobiota bacterium
CGTTCTTGGGACAAAGCTCGAAATCTGCGAGCTCCTCACAACCAGGAACTTTCGCGCTAGTCCCACAAATCGTTGATACCGTCAAGGTGCCGGTCGTAGCCGCTGGTGGCATCGCGGACGGTCGCGGTATCGCCGCAGCGTTTGCCCTGGGAGCAGCCGGGACCCAGCTCGGAACTGCCTATCTCCTTTGTCCGGAAGCAGCGACATCAGCACCGCATCGGGATGCTTTGCAGCACGCGCATTCGGACGCGACGTTTATTACGAACGTTTTCACGGGTAGGCCCGCACGCGCCTTATCGAACCGGTTCGCCCGCGAGATTGGCCCAATCACCGATGGCTTGCCCGATTTTCCCTTGCCGATGGGACCGTTGGCGCTATTGCGGGCAAAGGCCGAGCAGCAGGGCAACCGCGATTTCACACCTTTCTGGTCAGGTCAAGCTTCGGCACTCGCTATAGAAATGCCGGCTGGAGAGCTCACGCTCAAATTGGTGCAGGAAGCGGTAGATCGATTGAAACAGCTCAGCGTTGGTTAGATTTCGGCTCAGCTCAGGCCGTAGCCTTTTTGATCTTTACTTATTGCGATTTAAGGGCGACTCGGCTCGGGCAACCAATCCGCCAGTTCGATCAAGACATCCGGCCAGCCGCTGCTGTTCAGGACAGCAAATCCGGCGATCAGAACAAACTTCGCCGGCTGCGACTGCGAATGACGTTTGTTACCGCGTCCTAACACTCAGGGGCGAAGAAGAAGTCGACAAATCTGTTGGGACAACAAATTACATGAGACGAGAAACAGTTTCTAAAAGTGACTATCTTGGCGAACGTGCCATTGTAGTCGGGGGAGGAATTGCGGGACTATCGGCCGCACGCGCGGTGTCCGATCGGTTCCGCGAAGTCGTGATTCTTGATCGCGATAAACTGCCGGACGGTGTTATACCGCGCCCTGGTGTTCCTCAAGGTAAACATCCTCATGGTCTATTGGCCGGTGGCCTAAAAGCCCTAGAGGAGCTCTTCCCGGGCTTTGGTGATGAGTTGCGAAAAGTTGGAGCGGTGCCGCTAAATCGGGGTCTTGACCTTTTGTATGAGATCCCCGGACTGGATCCGTGGCCTAGAATTAACATCGACCATCCGACCTACGCTTTGACCAGACCGCTGCTTGAGCTGACCGTGCGCCAGCGGGTAGCGCGAGTAAGCAATATCAAAGTGCGAGGCGGATGTCGTGTCGTTAATATCATCGCCGACCCAGGCACGGGTGCGGCCACGGATATTTGTTACTACACGTCTCAAGGCAAGCTGGAAACACTTCGCTCTGATCTCATCATCGATGCTTCCGGAAACGGATCCGTGACGTTGGAATTTCTGAAAGCCTCCCGCCGCACGCTGCCAGAGGAGACGTGCATCGAAGTCAATATGCATTATTCCAGCACGCTGCTCGATCACGCGAATATCGGAGATAATTACAAGGTTGCATACACTCTTCCCGATGCGCCTAAAGACAATCGGGGAGGCCTTCTCTTGCCCGCAGAAAATGGAACTTACCAACTGGTCCTGATCGGCCGGGGTGAGAATATCCCTCCACTTAAAGAAAGTGAGTTCCGGACCTATGCTCTGAAGCTCCACACCCCGACTATCTACAATGCGATTAAGAATGCGAAACTTTTGTCGGAAATAGCCCCCTGCTCGTTTAAGCAAAGCAGGTGGCGACATTTCGCGCAGGTCTTTGACTTTCCTCGAGGACTGTTGCCAATTGGGGATGCCATTTGCCGTTTCAATCCGGTTTACGGCCAAGGCATGTCAAGCGCTTTACGGCAAGCCTGTTTGCTTTCCGAGCTACTTGGAAGATCCAATCAGGACTTGCTATCGACATTGCCGCAAGACTTCCTTTCCAAGGCCGAGGACATAGTTGCCGAGCCTTGGGCGATGTCGGCGGTTCCTGATTTCGTCTATCCGGACACTACCGGTGTACGCCCGGAAGGTTTAGAAGAGCGTCTCAATTTTCAGAAAGGGTTAAGCCGGCTAGCGGCTCGCGACGCGGGCGTTTTCGAACTGCTCTCGGATGTCAGGAACCTTCTCAAACCACTTAAGGCGCTGGACGATCCTTCAATCGTCAGCAAAGTCGAGAGCGAGCTCACTTCAGAGCTGTCACTTTCAAGTGCTGCGACGGCAGCCTAGTTGGCTAAAGCAGCGTAGTAGACTGTTCGGGTTCATGGAACGCGGAATGCCGCTCCGTTCTCGATGCTCGTAAACAACTTCTGAACGTCACGGGCAGCGTGCAGCAGGCCATGAGCGAAGCGACACAAAGTCGCGTGACATAGTGACATAATGATGTCACTATGTAGTTATGTCAGCCCGTCACCTGCCGCTCTACGCTCAGGTCGAGAACGTAATCATTGACCGGATTTCTAACGGCTCATTGCCTGTGGGCAGCCGTCTCCCCTCTGAGGACAGCTTGGTCCAAGAGCACGCTGTCAGCCGAACCACGGTTCGCGCAGCGATTCAGAGTCTGATCCAAAGGGGCCTGGTGGAGATCCGGCGAGGCAAAGGTACGTTCGTGACGGAGCCCAAAATCACCCAAGAATTGACGGAGCTCACCGGCTTCGTTGAAGACATGCAGGCACTGGGCCGGAGTCCCACCGCTAAGGTCCTGGATCAGCGCGTCGTCGCGGCTGATGAGCTGGTGGCGCGTCGTCTAGCTTTGCGGCAAGGCACGTCCGTGGTTCGAATCCAGCGCGTCCGCCTGGCAGACGGCAAGCCGCTCTCTTTCGACGAAACCTACCTCCCGAAAGAACTGGGTGAAAAGGTGATGGCCGATAATCTCAGCACCGAGCCGATCTTCTCGCTCCTGGAACAAAAATATCATACCCCGCTAGTAGAAGCTGAATATCAGCTGGAAGCGGTCTGCGCTGACGCGACGGTAGCGAAAGCACTCCGAGTTGGCCTTGGTAGCGCGATTTTTTTAATTGAGCGGACCTCCTATTCTCTCGCGCATCGACCGGTCGATTATGAAAAGCTTCACTACCGGGGTGATCAGATTCGATTCGTCACCCGACTGGCGCGGCGCCCCAAGGACCCACGGAAAGGCAGGTCCCACAAATGAACGCGGAGACCGAACTGTGGCTGTTTGCCGTGTCGGTTGCTGCTAGCGCCTTGGGAGGGATGCTGGGAATGGCAAGCGGCATTTTCATTGTGCCGATCCTGACCATATTCGGCCACCTCGATATCCGAATTGCCATCGGTGCCTCCATCGTTTCTGTGATTGCTTGTTCGTGCGGCAGCGCTGCTCCTTTTCTAAAGGAGCGCTTAACCAATGTTCGTCTCGCGATCGTGCTGGAGATTGCAACGACAGCCGGCGCTCTAAGCGGCGTTGTTCTCGCAGGCGTGATTCCAACGCCGTACCTCTTCTTCATGTTCGGCGCTATCCTACTGCTATCCGCCCAGCAGATGCTGGCGAAGCGCCGCGAGCCCGCACTCGCCTCCGCAACAGCTTCGGTCGGTCGCTCGACCTGGCAACTGGATTCGACTTATCCAGATCGCGAACTCGGTGAAGACGTCGCCTATCGCGTGCAACGCCTTCCCATCGGCATGATATTGATGTATTGCGCCGGTTTAAGTTCAGCCCTCCTGGGTATCGGCAGTGGCGTTCTAAAGGTTCCGGCTATGGATTCAGCGCTACGCTTGCCAATTAAGGTTTCGTCAGCCACCTCAAATTTCATGATCGGCGCGACCGCCGCAGCTAGCGCGAGCACCTATTTCGTTAGAGGCAATATCGTTGTTCCGATCGCTGGTCCCGTCGCTCTGGGGTCAGTCGTTGGCGCATTGCTCGGTGCCCGTTTTCTCATCTCCATTTCGAACGATAGAATTCGCCTCCTGTTTGTGGCAGTCCTCGGAGCTCTGGCCGCGCAAATGTTCCTGGCCGCGTTCGGCCACGGCTTCTATCGGGGGACGACATGAGCGGTAACAAGATTACACCCGGTCGCATCGAGTCGCGGCTAGCCCGCCTGTTGCACGGCGGAACCGGCGTCGCCTCAGTTGTTATCGGTGCCGGGCTTCTGCTTTCGTTGTTCAACCAGCCAGCGCTACTGCCCATCGCCATACCTCTGGTTACGGCGGGAATCGTTTTGTTCATTCTGCTACCCATCCTGCGCGTGATGGTAATGTTTACTACCTACCTGAAGGAGCGCGACTATCAATTCGCTGCCGTTGCCGCCGTTGTCCTTGTAATCCTATTTGCCGGTTGTGCCGTCGGCATCCTGTCCAAATAGTAACGGACCAGAACTCATTACCAATGAGTCAATAGGAGGCACAGGCACTATCGTCTCCCTCTGCCATTGTTTCTGGTGGGCTGTATAAATTTTAAATTCGCTAAGCGCTACTGAGAGGTAGTCGCAATTATGTTGTTAGTACGATACTTACCTTACTCCAGCCAACATCGATTTCCGGAATAAACAGCAACGCCTATCAATCTTACCTATGTGAAGGACAGTGATTATGAAGATGCGGTCGTCAATTTTTACGAAGGCCTGTATGCCTTCGGCTTCAGCCTCACGGGCAAGGAAGACGACGCATCCGAATTAACGCAAGAAACCTTCTATCGGCTCCTAACCAAAGGCGCCATGGTGCGCGACGTCTCGAAGATCAAATCGTGGCTGTTCACCACTCTTTACCGGATTTTTCTCAGCTGGGAACAACGCCGCTCCGCGCTGCCGCATTTCGAAATCAGTAGCGTAGAAGACGAACTATCTCCGGTCACCCCGGAGCAGATGGATGTGCTCTTAGATAATGCGGTTAGCGATTCCTTATTGGAACTCGAGGAGCGCTATCGCGCGCCGCTGATCCTGTTTTATCTGAACGATCATTCCTACCAAGAAATCGCCTCCATATTGGCTGTACCGATCGGCACAGTAATGTCGAGGTTATCTAGAGCAAAGATCATGCTCAGGCAACGTCTGGCCGCCCGCGCTATCGGAAGCAAAACCAGTAGCAAGATCACACACTTAAAAAGCCAACTAGATTCCGTCTCGCGAGCCTTATGACTAACGAAGAAGCAAAATTGATTCTGCAGGCATCTCCGCCGAACGGGCGCTCTGCGAGCGATCCGCATTTCCAGGCGGCCCTACATCAAGCGCGTTGTAATCAGGAGCTAGCCGATTGGTTTGCGAACGAGCAGGCAGTTGATTCCCGCATCAGTAAAAGTCTGACTCGATCTCTTAAGCCCCCGAAAAACTTAAAATCCCTGCTCCTTGCACAAAAGGCCATTGTTCGCCCGGTCGCTTGGTGGCAAAAACGAAGCCACCAACTCGCTCTTGTTGGATGCGCCGCGCTAGTCACCATTTTTGCCGCAGTTCACTTTTGGCACAGAGACCCGTTTGAATTCGCCGCGTATCGCCAGGCGATGAGCAAGTCGGTCGCTGAAGGAATCGAACCCGTTGCCGAGCTACCACCCGACCTACTCCAAGTGCGCCGTTGGCTCGCAGAAAATAAATTGGATGCCGGCTTCATGGTACCACGCGGGCTGCATGGGGGGGCCATCTCCAACTGCAGGGTCGTGGATTGGAGAGGTAAGAAAGTTTACATCATTTGCTATCGATTGGAGAATCACCAATCTGCGCATTTGGTAGTGATTGATCGGTCGTCGCTGAAGGATGCGCCACCAGAATCCCCAGTCTTCAATCAGTCAGATAACGTCACCACTGTCAGCTGGAGTCGAGGTAGCCACACCTACATGATCGCCAGCGCCAGCGGTATTCTGCCGGACTTGATGAAGCTCTTTTGAATTTATGAACTCAGCAATATCCTCGCTAAAGAGGTCTAATAATAAAACTAACATGACGGGCATTTTTAACCCACCCAAATGGAACCTGGCTCGTTGGTCAGCACTCCCACTCCGCCTCATTGTCGGATATGGTTTCATGGAACATGGTTATGCCAAGCTTATCCACGGACCTGAGCGCTTCGTGGCGATTCTACATACCCTGGGTGTTCCGGCCCCGGAGCTAATGGCGTGGGCCACAATTATAGTCGAGCTGCTGGGCGGATTGGCTGTCTTGCTTGGGCTGTTCATCCCCTTAGCCAGCGTACCCATGGCGGGCGTATTACTCACAGCCATGTTTACTGTGCACCTCCAATATGGTTTCAGCGCGATCACACTTAAGGCAGTAACGCCCGCCGGCGCTCAATTTGGCCCACCCGGCTTCGAAGTCGCTCTCTTATATCTCGCCTGTCTCGCCGCGCTTGTTCTAACCGGTAGCGGACCATTCTCGATGCAACGTTTTTTTACTAAACGTTCAAACCCGTAACCCTTTACCATCCATTAAATGAAACTAACTGACTACAAAACAAGAGTTATTATACATCCTCAGTTGTCGCTGTTATTACAGCTCAGGATTTCAAGTCGAAGGGAGTGCCATGAAGAATTTGAAAGTGATTAGCTCAAAGTACTGTGTGCGGGCACTAACAACATCGTCAACCATCTGCCTTCTGGCGCTTAGCGGATGCTCTGGCATCGATGGTTTGGCGGGGACCCACGGGGTGGCGACAAATCTGCAGATTCGCCCTATAGAACATGATCAAGGGAAACCCAGCAATCAGCCCGTCGATCAGGACCCGGGTTACAATTGGTTTTATTGACCTGGCCGAGCCGCTAACAGGTACAAAAGATAAACAACCTTTGCTGTTTTGAGAACGAGACCGTCAAAACATGAGCGACGTTTCGAGGAGCTTTCTCTGACTCAATTGCACGCGGCGTTTTCTTCAGATGCTCCAACTCGACATCCAGGCCCGAAGAGCGCGGCTCGGTTACCGCTAGCGAAGTCGGAGCCGCGTAAGACGTGGTTCCGCCCAGTCATTCGATTACTTCAAAGCGCTCGGTGGACGAATGCTTTCTAGCTCCGGCAGCAGTATAACGCTTTCCTGCTCGTTGGGGTCCGTGCGAGCGATGATCGCGGTGACAGATTCGGTCTGGCTGGGATTGTACGGCAGGTGCGGAACATCGGCCGGAATGTAGAAGAAATCTCCGGGCTCGACGATCGAGTGGTGCTCAAGGCGCTCGCCGTGCCACACGTGCGAGACCCCGCTTAGCGCATAGATAGCAGTCTCGTGGGTCGCGTGCTTATGGGCAAAGGCGCGTCCCCCCGGCGGCATGGTCAGAAGCTGCATGTGGATCGCTTTCGAGCCTGCCGACTCCGCCGAAATGCCGACGGCGTATTGCAGACCCTGTTTGCCGATGAACGATTCGCCGGGCCGAAGCTGTTTACAACCTGAAATCATCTCCTGCATCGCGGAATCAAACCTCGCTTTCAGGCTTAGCTTTCCTTGCTCGTAGAAAAAACCACCGCTTCTTCCTACCTCTGCCGGTCAGCAGATATGGATTCTGCTCTCGTGGTAGCTCCGAGGTTTTCCTAAGTATCTGAACCATCCTCAGCCAACATAAATGCAAACTTCAGGGTGCCGGTCGGGTTTGTCTCAAACGCCGGAATTGCTGTTCGAGACGCTTCCTGCCTTCGTCGTTCTGGTCTAAATTAGGAGCTTACCCTCATTTAATACGAGATCACCGTCGACGTAGAGAGTGGCGTTTCGGATGAGGCCATCCAGGTGGATGGGTACGTTCACAGTACCGCCCATGCTCGCGTTGTTACCAAGAGCGATGTGTACGGTACCTAAGACTTTTTCGTCCTCCAGAATGTTGCCTGAGACCATTGCCCGATCGTTGGTGCCAACTCCCAATTCGGCGATGTTATAGGCCTTCGGCCCATGCACAGATAGGTAGCGCTCCAGGGTCTGGGCCGCCGCGGAGCTCGAGACAATCCGCGCCACGCCGCGTTCAACCTGTAGTTCGATCGGCTCTACCAATATGCCGACATCCGCGACCGATCCATCGAAGATAATTTTACCGTTCGTTGTGCCTTCCATCGGTGCAAAGTAAGCCTCACCCGCCGGCAGGTTGCCAAAAAGTCCCGGTTGAGTCAGCAGACCGGTATCGGCGCCGACCGTCCTACCTTGTCGTTCCAGCTCAAGGCTGGTACCAAGCTTACTCTCCACTTTGAACTTTGAGCCTCGGTTTAGCTTTTCGGCGAGGCGTTTCGTTAGAGCGGCAATACTCCGGTAATCGGCCATTAGACAACGCACAACCATTTCTTTGGTTATGGTTGGCAGGCTAGCAATCCGCGCGCCGCGCGCGGACGCGTTCCGGCGCGCTTGGGTATGTGAAAGCGATTTCGACGTGGGACAAAGAACCACCTTACTTTCCACCATGAGTTGCGCGATCGGTGCCGGCGGTTCTTCACCGCTGTTCTGGCGCGGCAACATCTCAGCCAGAATCACATCAGCCCCTATGGCGCGCGCCTCCTCCCATAAAGCGCGCGCGATTTCGATGCGATCGGGATCCGCGTTGTCAGTCACGATCGATACCGCCTCACCGGCTTGTATGCCGAGACAATGCTCCACCACGTTCCGAGCAGCTTGAGCTAAGTCAGTATCGATGGATTTCATGGTTCAATTTAATTCAATGGTGCTTTTGTTATTCAACCTCTATAGAGTTAGCGCCAACATACTGGCCCGGCGTCATTCCAAACGCGCTCCGAAACCGCTTTATCAGATGGCTTTGATCGACGAATCCAACTTCGGCCGCGACTAAGGCGGGCGAGCTTCCAGCTAGGAGCCGGCGCCGGGCCTCCCGCAAGCGCACCTGCGTCAGATAACCGTGCGGTGGCAATCCTATCTCACGGCTAAATTGGCGAAGGAGCGCAAACCGCCCCACCCCGGTCAACTGAGACAGGTCCGAAAGAGACAGATCTTCGTGAAAATGAGCTTCCAGATATTGTCGAATCAACCGGACGAGTGGCGTATGGCGCCTATCGGGAGCCGCGATACGACCGTCCGCATGGTGTCCTACCAAAGCCGTCAGGAAAGCGAGCATTCTGCTCTCGGCCTCTAAGGCGCCTAAAGACTCACTTTCCAAAGCACGATGCAGTGTTAAGTACTCGGCGGCCAGAGCGCGGTCTTCGATGATCGGCGAACGGAAGAGCGGAAAGCAATTCGATCGTAAGCCGACACTGTCCTGGTCGAGCAGCCGCCCCATCACGCTGGGCTCGACATACATCATTCGGTAGGCCCTATCCTGGGCCGATCGTCCTTCGTGAGGTTCATCGGGATTGAGGAGCAGAAAGGAGCCGGGAGGCGCTAAATGGGCCGCTCCCCGGCAAGTAACTGTCGGGGCGCCTCGTTCGACCACTGCTATGGAATACTCGTCGTGCGTGTGACGGCTAAAAACATGCGACGCGGTAAAACTGGCCTTAAAAAAATTGACTCCCGAGACGAGCGAGGACCGCCAAAAAGCAGTGCCCTCCGTGCGCGCGTCCAAAGCTGAGTTTGATCCCGTTCCTTGCGATCTCCTAACTTTCATTTCCCCCATACAACGTAAAATAGAGACAAACAATCGCTCCGATTTCAAAATATTGCACGTCCTGTGAACGGTAGAAGCAAGTTATCGCTCATCTATTCCCGATCCACTGCGCCTCTGGCTTCAACTGCTCACGCTGCGCCGGATCATTGTAGAAATGGCACAGACTGCCAGCGGTCAACCAGTGGTGTTTACTTCGAATAGCCGATAGTCGATACCCACTAACTAGGTTGGCCGCAACCAGCTCAGGATTCTTGGCGGTCGGCTATTGGCTGTACTCTATTCGCTACGCGCGAGCCTCAAGCGAGCTGCCTAGCCATAGCTAATGCCTATACTCCGAATCGGAAATATGTATTGGGCCAACCCGATTCCGTGATGCTACATCGTCTATGGTAAGACAAACGCGAATATTTTCCTCAAGAGATCTTTGAGCAAGCGGCGGCGTCTCTGATACGTCGCCCAAAACTGAGAGACAGATATGGCAGACGAAAAACCAACTGTAACCGAATCGAAGTGCCCATTTCATCATTCCTCTGGCGTAGGACCGTCGAACCGGGATTGGTGGCCCGAACAGCTGAACTTAGCAATTCTGCATCAGCACTCTTCGCTATCGAATCCGATGGGCGAAGAATTCAATTACGCCGAAGAGTTCAAAACCCTCGATCTGAATGCGGTGATTGAGGATCTCAAGACCCTGATGACGGACTCCCAGGACTGGTGGCCGGCGGACTTTGGACACTACGGAGGCTTGTTCATCCGGATGGCGTGGCACAGCGCTGGCACCTATCGGATCGGTGACGGTCGAGGCGGCGGCGGCAGAGGTCAGCAACGCTTCGCGCCTCTCAACAGTTGGCCGGACAATGTGAGTCTCGATAAAGCGCGCAGGCTGCTGTGGCCAATCAAGCAGAAGTACGGTAGGAAGATTTCCTGGGCCGATCTGATCATTCTCACCGGAAACGTTGCTCTGGAAACGATGGGCTTTAAAACCTTTGGTTTCGCGGGGGGGCGTGCGGATGTGTGGGAACCGGATCAGGACATCTACTGGGGTTCCGAGACAACTTGGCTGGGCACTGACAAGCGCTACTCAGGCGAACGCAACCTGGAAGCTCCGCTCGGCGCTACCACCATGGGTTTAATTTACGTCAATCCGGAAGGCCCTGAAGGTAAACCTGACCCGCTGGCCGCAGCCAAGGATATCCGTGAGACGTTTGCTCGCATGGCCATGAATGACGAAGAGACCGTGGCCCTGATCGCGGGCGGCCACAGCTTCGGCAAGACGCACGGCGCGGGTCCCAACTCCAATGTGGGACCTGAGCCTGAAGCTGCCGGTGTTGAAGAACAAGGCTTCGGTTGGAAGTACGGCCACGGCACTGGTACAGGCAAGGACGCGTTCACCAGCGGCTTGGAAGTCACCTGGACGACTACGCCGACAAAGTGGAGTAACGACTTCTTTAAACACTTGTTTACTTATGAGTGGGAGCTGACGAAGAGCCCGGCCGGCGCGTTTCAATGGAAGCCGAAAGGTGAATCAGCAACGGTGCCAGATGCATTTGACCCGTCCAAACGTCATGCACCAAATATGCTGACTACCGATCTCTCGCTGCGCGTCGATCCCATCTATGAAAAGATTTCCCGGCGTTTCTACGAGAACCCAGACCAGTTCGCGGACGCCTTTGCCCGCGCCTGGTTCAAACTGACGCATCGCGATTTGGGGCCACGCACCCGATACCTCGGCCCGCTGGTGCCAGCGGAAGAGTTGATCTGGCAGGATCCGGTTCCCGCAGTCGACCATGAACTGGTCAATGACAAGGACATTGAAGCCTTGAAAGCTAAGATTCTTGCTTCCGGGCTGTCCATCTCGCAGCTAGTGACCACGGCTTGGGCTTCTGCTTCCACTTTCCGCGGCGGCGACAAACGCGGCGGAGCCAACGGCGCACGCATCCGCCTCGCTCCGCAAAAGGACTGGGAAGTAAATCAGCCCGCCGAGCTCGCGCAGGTGCTTGGCAAGCTCGAAGCGATACAGAAAGAGTTCAACGACTCTCAGAAGAAGGGCAAGAAAATCTCTCTCGCCGATCTCATTGTTCTCGGCGGGTCGGCTGCCGTTGAGGCTGCCGCTAAGAAAGCCGGTCACGACGTGAAAGTCCCCTTCGCACCGGGGCGCACCGACGCTTCGCAGGACAAGACCGATGTCGAATCCTTTGCGGTTCTCGAACCGCGCGCTGACGGCTTCCGAAACTACATTCACCCTGGCCTTGAAGGCTGGGCTGCCAACCTCCTGATCGACAAGGCCCAACTCTTAACTCTGAACGCTCCTGAAATGACGGTCCTGATCGGTGGACTGCGAGCTCTGGGTGCGAACTATGGTCATACCGAATACGGAGTCTTCACCAAACGGCCCGAGACTCTGACCAACGACTTCTTCATCAACCTGCTCGATATGCGCACCAAGTGGCAGAAGTCTTCTATCGAAGGGGTTTTGGAAGGACGCGACCGCAGCACGGGCGACCTGAAGTGGACGGCCACCGTGGTTGACCTCGTGTTCGGATCGAACTCCCAGCTTCGCGCTGTTGCCGAGGTTTACGGCAGCGGCGATGCGCAGCAAAAGTTCCTAGACGACTTCGTGGCTGCCTGGACCAAGGTAATGAACCTTGATCGTTTCGACCTGGCCTAATCTCAGAACGTAGATCTAGTGTACCGTCTCCTATATAAGGGTGACAACGTCCGGCCACGGCCCGGAGGGTTGCGTTGAAAATGGGCCGGCTGCTTTCCCGCGCCTGCGGGATCGGTCACGTATCGATTCAGACATGCTCCCTCCTCGCGCCTCGCAGACGGCCCATTTTGAACGCAACGGTGTCATCATTATATAGTAGACGGTACACTAGCGTCTTTTGCCTAAGAACCTCGACCTGATGCTGGTTTATCCGCGCAGGTCGGGGTCAGGTGGCGGTCTTTGCCCATTGAGCCGCAGTTCGAGAAGCACGCAAGAAAGGGCACTGACGGAAACGGCAGGATTTCTCAGCATCATTATATTAGCCATAGTTGGTCTATCCGGTCAGACCGTTTAGATATGGTGGCGACAAAGATAGACCTCGCCGCCGGAGGTCTAGCCCGTGGAACGGCAGCTTAGGGTGTAACCAGACTGAGTGCTTTAAAAGCCAGCCAAAACACCGTGCTGAAACTCAGTGCCGAGATAGCAAAACATAGCCATCCCACGGTGGTGGGCTCTCCAAATTTCGAACCCATTACTGAAACCATTGTAGAAAACTCATTCAAAGCGTATCTGAATGAAGTCCGGCGCGCAGACGAGTCGCACTTAAAAGAGAGAGTTATTAAAGAATTAAGTTTCATTCGTCGGTTCTGCTAGGAATCGCTGATCCTCCATCGAAAACCGAACACCGTGATTGAGTAGCAGCGGCTTCCCGGCTGGCCGGTTCAGATTAGAGCGGATAAGCGGCGCCGATTCCCGCTCTTTTTAACTACTCACCATGTTTACTAGAGAAACCATATTTACAGGAGCAACAGTAATCATGTTCGATCAGTTTTGTATCCTCGGGGGATTCAGGACCTAACTGTCGCCTTGGAGATCGCCCCCAGGACTTTAAGATTGATCAATGAGCTTGACGTCTTCAACGCCAAACTGCTTTGCGTACTCGGCGTTTAATCGCGGCCAGTCGAACTTCATGGCCTGACCACCCACGATGCGGCCGATAGGCGTCCCGCCCAGAAGGCGGTCGAGGACATCGAAACAGATGTGCCACCCGGCAGCACCCATCGAGATGAAGCGGCGATCGATGTTGTGCCAAAGCGTCAGGCGGGTGC
>JAFAZK010000322.1 GCA_019239825.1 Verrucomicrobiota bacterium
CTTACCCAGCCTAACATCGTTTCGCAAGGCGAACACGTGACTGAGCCTGGTACTTCGTCTCTATCATCTTCCCACGGTAACTCGCGGTGTTCGAACGAAGCCGAGGAGAGTGGACTGCTCAATGAGATTCCTTGGTGGAAACGGTTACTCGATGTCGCACTCATTGTTGTGAGCCTGCCCGCGTGGTTAACCGGCATAATTCTGATTTCTATATGGATTAAGCTGATCTCTCCCGGGCCAATTCTATTTCGTCAGGAGCGCATCGGTTATAAAGGAAGGCGGTTCATGATTTTCAAATTTAGGACCATGGCGGTTAATGTAGAGACCGGAAGTCATGAACTGCATCTCCAGCAGCTCATTAATTCTGATAGCCCGATGACAAAACTGGACGCCTCCGGTGATCCCCGCATCATCTTCGGAGGACGTATACTTCGAGCGATGGGCCTAGACGAATTGCCACAGATTTTCAACGTTCTTCGCAAAGAAATGAGTTTGGTTGGCCCCCGTCCTTCCACTGTGAACGAGTTGCAATGCTATAAGCCAGGGCAAGAAGAACGGCTCAACGCTCTGCCCGGCCTCACCGGATACTGGCAGGTGAATGGTAAGAACAAGACTACGTTCAGTGAGATGATCGATTTGGACATCTACTATGCAAGAAACCTATCGTTAGCTTTGGACGTCTCGATCTTAGTGAGAACCCTTCCAACCGTTCTGGGGCAGGTCATTGAATCGCGGTTTCGCAAGGTTGGGCCAAAAGTTAGCGGCAAGGCGATGTCAAAAAATGTCGCCTGAACTAACTGAGGGCCGCGAATGTCTCGATGCCGGCGTGTATGGGAGCCGGGTACACAATCTCAGACAGTAGTATCATTGGCCAAATTTTTCATTGTTCTATCTGCATGAATATGATGGGTGTTAACTATACTGACGGAGCCAGATGGTATTGTCTCCGCTCGCAAGCCAAGCACGAGCACATCGCGGCAGCGCATCTTCGCGCCCTCAACGAGGTAACGGTTTTTTGTCCCCGCGTTCGATTCAAGCGGCAAACCCGGCAGGGGCTGGTTTGGGTGACCGAAGCCATGTTTCCGGGCTATCTGTTTGCTCAATTCGAGCTGGCTACGCAGCATTGGCAAGTACAATACGCTCACGGAGTACGGGGAATTGTGCGCTTTGCCGATCGCTATCCGACCATTGAGGACGAAGTGTTAGACCAGCTGCGTGAGAATGTAGGCGGCAACGAGGTACAAGAGTTGGACTACGGGCTGTCCCAAGGGGACAGCGTGCGAATTGCACACGGTGCGTTCGCCGGCTTAGATGCGGTGGTCACTGAGATCCTGCCGGCTAAGGAACGCGTCAAGGTCTTGATGGATTTCCTTGGTAGGAAAATCGAAGCCGAGGTGGAGTATGGCAGCATCCTTTGCCAAGCGGCATAGGCAGAATTGGCTTCCGATTTGTTATAAAACAAGAGCGGCAACGATATGAAAGAACGAATCGCGGTGGGTGTTGTAGGGTGTGGATATTGGGGACCCAATCTTATACGCAACTTTAAGGGCTTACCCAATTGTCACCTGAAGGCGGTATGCGACGTCAATCAAGCACGTTTGAAGCATATGGTGAGCTTATATCCGGACGTCGAGGGAGTAACGGATTTTGATCACCTGCTCAATGGCGTTGGCATTGACGCAGTCGTCGTGGCAACCCCAGTGAAATATCACTATGCACTCGCCAAGGCGAGCTTACTGGCCGGCAAGCATACCCTCATCGAAAAGCCGATGGCTGCCTCATCTGCTGAGTGCGAGGAGCTAAACGAGATTGCCAAACGCAACGGCTTGGTTTTGATGATAGGCCACACTTTTCTCTATTCGGCTCCGGTGCGTAAAATTGCGGACATTGTCCAAGCTGGAGACATCGGGGAAATCCGGTACATCAACTCGCGCCGCTTGAACCTGGGCCTGTTCCAAAAGGACATCAATGTGGCATGGGACCTCGCGCCGCATGATATTTCTATCATCCTGCATATCCTCGGTGAATTACCCCAGACGGTGAATTGTCAGGGCAACGCTCACGTGACCCCAGGCATTGAGGATGTGACCAATATCTCACTTTCCTTTCGGCATAAACGTTTTGCTACGATCCAGAGTAGTTGGTTGGAGCCGCGAAAGGTTCGTGATATGACCATCGTGGGTACGCGCCGCATGATCGTCTACGATGACTTACAGACGCATGAAAAGATCCGGATCTATGACGTTCGGGTCGAACGTCCGCCGCATTACGATACCTTCGCCGACTTTCATTATTCATATCACTACGGAGACAGCTATATACCGCATATCCAGCAAGAAGAGCCGCTCAAAGCAGAATGCCAGCACTTTCTCGATTGCATCGCGAAGGGCACTAAGCCATTGACGAGCGGCTATGAAGGTTTGGAGTTAGTAAGAATCCTTGAAGCTGCTTCGGCATCTTTAAAGGATCGAGGCGCTCCGGTTAGCTTAGGTCAATCGCCCGATTTGCCGTCGTTTTTGGGACGGAACGAGGCCGGGAAAGTGCTAGCGGCGGAACCACTGTGCGCTTGAATAGCAAGGCAGTGCGGTTAAACCCTCGAGGATAAAACGCTTATTAGTGCTCTATTTACAGACTCTTGCCGGATTGCACCGGATGTGAAGCTCGGACGAAATGTGCGAATTCACGCCTTCGTAAACCTTTACGGTTGCGAGATCGGGGACGAGACAGGCATAGGAACTTTCGTCGAAATCCAAAAGGGCGCAAAGATTGGAGATCACTGCAAGATCAGTAGCCACACCTTCATTTGCGAAGGTGTCATTATCGAGTCCGGCGTCTTTATCGGCCATGGGGTGATGTTTATTAACGACCGGTATCCGCGTGCCACTAATGAGGCGGGGCAACTGCAGAGTGAGGACGATTGGAGTTGTCAGAAAACGGTGATAAAACGAGGAGCCTCGATCGGGTCCGGAGTGACTTTATTGGGCGGGATCATCGTGGGAGAGAATGCCATCGTCGGTGCAGGGAGCGTCGTCACCAAAGATGTACCTGCTGATGTAGTCGTGGCGGGAAATCCTGCCAAATTTTTGCGGAGGGTCTCCGCGCCTAGAACAGTCTGTTCTGCAGGGACCCTTTGATTCGGCCTTCCAGTGGTCTGTAGGAGGGCTTAAAAACCAGCTTTTCAAAAAGCGGCAGAATGGTCCGGCGTCGCCGGATCATTCTGCTGCGGAGGTTATTGTCATTCAAAATGCAAATCAAAGTACCGTTTCTTGACTTGTGGTCGCAACATCTACCCTTGATGAGCGAGTTCAATCAAGCCATTCAAGAAGTAATAGAGAGTTCCGCCTTCGCCGGCGGACGTTTCGTGACCGCGTTCGAACAAGACTTCGCCGCTTATTGCAACACTGCTTACGGAATTGGTGTTGGCTCTGGCACAGAGGCGCTTTGGTTGAGTCTTTTGGCCTCTGGCGTTGGCCCTGGCGACGAGGTGATCACGGTTCCGAGTACGTTCATGGCCACGGCCGAGGCCATCACTTATTGTGGAGCGCGTCCGGTATTCGTCGACGTGGACGAACGAACCTACACCATGGATCCGAACGCGTTGAAGGACGCGTTGACGTCCAGAACCAAAGCGATCATTCCGGTTCATCTGTTCGGCCAAGCTGCGGATATGGATCCCATTTTGGAATTCGGGCGTAACCACGGTATCCCTGTAATCGAGGACGCCTGTCAAGCGCACGGCGCCACCTATAAGGGGAAACGGGTCGGCACCTTCGGCGATACGGCCTGCTTCAGTTTTTATCCCGGAAAAAACCTCGGCGCATTCGGTGAAGCCGGAGCTATCATGACCAATAACCCCGAGTTAAACGAAAAAATCTGCGTACTCAGGGATCACGGCCAGGAACGGAAATACTTTCATTCGGTGGTAGGTTGGAACTGCCGCATGGACGGAATTCAGGCGGCGGTCCTTCGGATTAAGTTGCGCCATTTGGAGGCAGCCAATCAACGACGCCGTAGCCACGCCGCAGCGTACGATGCCGGTTTACGAGAATTGGAAGGAGTCATCACACCGATGGAGGCATCCTATGCTCGACATGTTTACCACATTTACGCCATCCGCGTGAGTAACCGAGACGAAATCATTAAATGCCTCGCAGATCAGGGGATATCAACTGGCATCCATTACCCGGTTCCAGTCCATTTACAGGAAGCCTATCGAAGCCTCGGATACAAGCGTGGTCAGTTCCCAGTCGCTGAACATTCCGCAACTGAATTTCTGTCCCTACCGATGTACCCGGAATTAACTCGCTCTCAAGTAGAACAGGTAATTGAAGGTGTCAAAGAAGCTGTCGCAGGAGGCGTCCAAGTCTAAATGAATAAAGAAGATTTACCTATCCTAGCCCCACAGGGCGCCGAGACATTGCATCTCGCCCCTGAATATAGCTCGCCACCCGATTTTGAGGAGCAATCGGAGCAAACTGGTTTTAACCTCCATGACATCTTGTTCATGCTCTTTCGGCACAAATGGAAGATCATCGCCTTTGCTTCGGCTGGTTTATTAGTGGCGGGCGGTATCTACTTTTTTGTACCCCCGACCTATGAGTCACAAGCTAAACTGCTGGTTCGCTATGTGGTGGAGCACAGTGCGGTCGACACCCTGGAAACCCAGATCAAAACACCAACCCCGGGAAACGACGCGCTGATCAACTCTGAAGTGCAGATCTTGACGAGTTCAGATCTGATTCGCCAGGTAGCGACGTCGATCGGCGTAGACCGATTTCCACGCAACGGTGGCACTGGCTCCCAGGAGGATAGGGCGATCGAATACATCACTGAAAACTTGGAAGTCTCGGTAGTTAAAGAGACGAACATTATTTCTGTTATCTTTCGTAGCACCGATCCGACTCTGCCGATGCCTGTAGTGCAGGAGCTGGTGAAGCGATATTTTGATAAGCACTTGGAGGTGCACCGCTCGACCGGGGCATTTGATTTTGTCGCTCGAGAAACGACTGAATTAAAGGACGAATTGGCCAAGACAGACGCAGAGTTAAAGCAGGTTAAAGATAGCGCCGGCATTATCTCTCTAACGGAGGCTAAAGCAGACCTGGCGACGGAATTAGGCAAAACTCAGCAAGAGTTCGATTCGGCACAATCCGATCTCGCTGCGCAACAGGCGCGAGTCAAAGGCTTGGAAAAATCATTGGCTTTGCCTGAATCGGATGGATCTGAAACTAAAGTCCAACCGGTAAACAGCGATATTCAGCAGAGGTACAACTCTTTGCTCGGTCAGCTGACCGAGGTTCAGAAAGCCGAGACAGATCTTCTCTCGAAGTACACGCGTCAGAACCCAATCGTTAAAGTCAAAACGGCGCAGATTGAAGAGCTCAAAAAACAGCGTGCGGATCTCGAAAAAACTTATCCGGGACTCCTAAACACGGCGGCGGCTGGCTCGCTAGTTAGCCAAGTTGGACAGCCCAATATCGCATCCGAACGAGCGATTCTCGCGGGGCTCGAGTCCAAAGTGGATGCCCTTAAGACCCGATTGAGCGGTCTGCAAGTGCGAAGCAAAACTATTTCCGAAGTGGCGCCAAGAATAGAAGAACTGGAGAGAAAAGCGGAAGTAGAGGAGACGAATTACAAACATTCTGAAGCCAGTCTGGAGAAGGCTAGGATCGACGAAACGCTTGATCCCTCCCGGATGCCGAATATCAGCATTGTGCAAACTCCCGCACCCGCTCTTAAAGCTAGGAGAAACGTGGAGAAGATAGTCGTGCCAATCGCCGCCAGTGGTTTTGCTCTGGGAATTGGGATCGCGCTACTCATCGAGTTGCTCTTGGACAAGACGGTCAAACGGTCGCTTGACCTGGAGAAGCAGTTGCGTATCCCGCTCTTGATGTCGATTCCCTATCTAGGTCCGGGCCAGACACAGTTGCGTTTACGTGACTCCGGCGACAGCTCCGAGTTAATAGCCTCCGGAAATGATCGGGACAGTCGCAACCTCAATGAGAGTAGTGAGATGCTTAAGCCGTTCTGCGAAGCCATGCGGGACCGCCTCGGTCTGTTCTTTGAAGTGAACAACATGGCCTATCGGCCGAAGCTGATCGCGATCACTGGTCTAGCGGAGAACGCCGGAGCTTCATCGCTGGCCGCCGGACTGGCCGATGCTTTGTCGGAAGTAGCTGAAGGTCAGGTTCTGCTGGTGGACAAGCTGGTTACACCAAAAGGATTTTATAAGGCGCTAACGGAGTTCAAGCAAAGCGATCTCGACTATGTGGTTTTTGACATGCCCGCTCTAGGAGACACGAGTGCAACACTGCCCTTGGCGGGTTTCATGGACACCGTGGTGCTTGTGGTCGAGGCGGGCAAGAGCAGCCGAGATGCTATCAAACGTGCGTATACCCAACTGGCCGCTAAGACGAAAGTATCTGTGGTTTTCAATAAGAGCAGGTCTTACGGATTTAAATGGTTGGACGGGGACATCTGATACGTGTTTCTAAAATCGGTGTCTGAGACATTTGGCAACTGGCCATTCTGTAATACGCACAAGGGTTGATTATCGTCCAAAGAGCCACGGCTTTCAGTTCGAGCAGATGGGAAGCCCAGCCAAGGCTTTGCCTGGCAGCCGAAGCACCCCGCAAACGGATTGAACGCTTAGCGGGTCTCTAGTTGGTCATTCGTTATACAAGCGCTGTATCTACTCATGCAAAAACAGATTTATCTGGAAGAATCTGCTCAATCCGAAAAAGTCGAGATCATGGATCCGCTGACCGACACCCGGTGGGATCGGTTGCTAGAGTCCTATTCCGCTGCCACTGTTTTCCACAGTTCATCTTGGGCAAAGGTACTTTGCGAGAGTTATAGGTGCAGGCCCACGTACTTTCTGGTACGCGCTGATGATCGTTTATTGGGGCTACTGGCATGCATGGAAGTCGATAGCTGGCTTACCGGCCGCCGGGGGGTCGCACTCCCTTTCACGGATCACTCGGAACCTCTAGTCTCGGACGATGCTGACAAACAAAAGCTGATCGCTGCGCTACTAAATCGGGGCCGCGCCAGGGGTTGGAAAAGTTTTGTTTTGCATGGTGGATCGAACTTGGTAGATCCCACAGTCCCGAGCCTTAGATTTTACACGCACTGTTTGGACTTGTCTCCAGCTTGTGAGCCCCTTCTTAAAGGCTGTAAAGACACGGTGCGGCGACATGTGCGCCAGGCTCAACGAAATGGGCTAACCACAGAGATCGGTTCGTCCAGTTCGTTGATGGAGGATTATTACTTGCTCCACTGTCTCACCAGAAAGAAACACGGACTTCCTCCTCAGCCCGTGGAATTCTTCCGGAGCATTCAAACAAATCTGTTACAAAGAGGGCTCGGATTTGTAACGATCGTTCGAAAAGAAGCCAGACCGATTGCCGGAGCCGTTTTTCTGCACCAAGGGACGCAGGCATTCTACAAATTTGGCGCCTCCACCGAGGGCGACCTTCACCTGCGAGGTAACAATCTGGCGATGTGGGAATCAATTTGTCACCTCAAGAAGCTAGGTTTGCTGACGCTGGACTTCGGGCGGACCTCTATCGCAAACGAAGGTCTGCGGAAATATAAGCTTGGTTGGGGAACAAAGGAAAGCGTAGTTCAGTATTATCGATTCGATTTCAGAAAGAACCAATTTCTGGAGGATACCGATCAGGCTCTTGGCCTTCACAATCGGATTTTCGGCAAAATGCCATTACCATTGTTGGTCTGGTGCGGAAGAATGCTATACCGGCATGCCGCGTGATGCTGGTCGGGAACTCTAAAAGGGGCCGCTAATTTGCCATATATGCTAGCACGTCGACTTTATTATTCTATTAAGCCTTATATAAGCTGGCGGCTCCGACTCAGGATGCGTCGGTGGCTCGCATCCCGTGCACTGCGTCGTTCCACGGATACCTGGCCTATACTGCCGGGTTCGGACAAGGAGCCAGAAGGCTGGAGTGGTTGGCCTGAAGGTAAACAGTTTGCGGTGGTGTTAACCCATGACGTGGAGGGCCAAACTGGGCTGAGTCGAGTAAAGAGATTGGCCGAACTCGAGAAGAACCTGGGCTTTCGTTCTTCATTTAATTTGATACCTGAAGGAGAGTATACCGCTTCATCCGAACTTCGGGGATGGCTGACCCAGGAAGGCTTTGAGGTCGGCGTGCATGACTTGCATCATGACGGAAGCCTCTTTAGATCTTATGACGACTTTCGCCGCCAGGCGCCGTCCATTAATCGTTACTTGAAAGAGTGGGGGGCGACCGGCTTCCGGGCCGGCTTCATGTTTCACAATCTCGACTGGATCCAGCAACTGGATGTCGACTACGACGCTTCTACCTTCGATACCGATCCTTTTGAGCCGCAGCCTGAAGGTGTGGGCACGATTTATCCGTTCTGGGTCGATGGGAAGAACGGACGACCCGGCTATGTTGAATTGCCCTATACGCTAGTGCAAGATTCGACACTGTTTCTACTGCTGCAGGAGCAAACGTGTTCAGTGTGGCAGCGAAAGCTCGACTGGATTGCGGAGAGAGGAGGGATGGTCTTGTTGAACCTTCACCCGGATTATATGTCGCCTGCCAACGAGGCGCCGTCGCCCCGCGAATTCTCTAATCTACATTATGTGGAATTTCTAAGCTATATTAACCAGCGTTATAGCGGGAAATTTTGGAATGTAACTCCATGGGAACTGGCGCGCTGGTATCGGTCCCAGCTTCCACAAGGGAACGCGCCGTCTTCCCCGCTCCTCACCAAGACCTCGGCAGGCTAATCCTAATGACGACATCGTTTCCCATCGCCGCAGACTCGGATGCCGGCACGTCTCAATCGGTCGCGAAGGTCAATAACCTGTCTGGAAGACGGGCTGCCGTTATTGTCTTTGCTTATTACCCCTCAGATGTGCGTGTTATGCGCAGTGCTGTGGCGATGCAAAAGGAAGGTATGGCGGTTGATCTGTTCTGCCTTCAACAATTTTCGACTGAACCCTCACGTGAAACTATAGACGGGGTAGAGGTTTTTAGATTCCGGCTAAAGAAGCGGCGTGGCGGCAAGGCTGCATACGCGTTTCAGTACCTAGTCTTCATCCTGGCGAGCTTCGTCTGGCTTTCGCGGCATGGAATTCGCCGCTGGTACGATATCGTGCACATCCACAATATGCCCGATTTCCTAACGTTCAGCGCGCTGCTGGCAAAAGCCTTAGGAAGCCGGGTAGTCCTGGACCTACATGATCCGTCTCCGGAGGTGTTCAGGACGGTTTACGACCTCCCTGCGAACAGTCGTCTGATCAGATTACTGTTGCTTTTGGAGAAATGGAGCATCGCCTTTGCAGACAGGGTATTGACACCAAACATTGCGTTCTGGAAGCTCTTTTCCGGTCGAAGCGCTTCCCCAGGCAAAGTCGAAATCGTTATGAACACTCCATTGGAAGACGTGTTCCCTTTCACCGAGCCCGAGTATCTTGCTTCTAGTCTAGAACGTGCAGATAAGAAATTCGTGGTGATGTATCACGGTACTCTGGTGGAAAGGCATGGACTTCATACCGCTATTGAGGCGGTGGCCCAGCTTCGAGAGCGTATTCCTGGGCTCTATTTCCATATTTACGGCGAGGAGACCGCGTATATGCGGGAAAAGATCAATCCGCTCATATCCGCACTAAGTCTGAATGACCGGGTTATCTATTTTGGTGAGCAATCACAGGCGTCCATCGCAAGCGCCATCAGAGAGTGTAGCCTGGGCGTCGTGCCAAACCTGAGAACGGTATTTACCGAGATTAACCTCCCAACGCGTATTTTTGAATATCTAGCGCTGGGGAAACCGGTGATTGTCCCGGAAACACAAGGCATTAAGGACTACTTTGATAGTTCCAATATGTTGTTTTTCACTGGGGACATGGTGAGTCTTCGCTCGCAGATGGAATGGGTGTTCGAGCATCCGTCCGAAGTTCAAGACATTGTTCGCGAAGGACAAAAGGTATATCAGCGCCATCTGTGGAGCCGGGAGCGAGAGCGATTGGTTGCTCTGTTTGCCGGTTTGGTCAGCAAGCCACATGCGGTGGTGAACTAAGCAGAGGATCAAGTAGGATGTCTCCGCAGCTAGCATTGCTTTTGGCGATTGGATTCATCGCGGCAGCGTACATTCACGAGAATCAACGTCGTGGAAAGACTTCAGCTGCGGTGTGGATTGCCACTTTATGGATGATGCGCTGTGGTTCACGGGGACTCGACGAATGGAGAGGAGGAGGCATTTCGGATGACGGAGGAGCCAGCGGCATTGATCAGATCTTCATTTTTGTGGTGGCCGTTCTTGGGTTTTCCGTCGTTGCACGCAGGTGGTCTCAGGTTAAAACAGTTCTGGGCCGGAATTGGCCGATACTTCTTTACTACGGTTACATTACGCTGAGTGTCCTTTGGTCGGGATCGCAGCTAGACTCGGCTAAACAACTCTTCCGAGCCTTTGGAGACCTCGCGATAGTATTACTGGTACTGACGGAAGCTAATCCGCTGGAGGCAATATTGACGATGTTTCGTCGCGGCTTGTTGCTTCTCATTCCACTCTCTGTTGTCTTCGCAAAATATTTTTCAGAGCTGGGCCGCATGCGAGAGAAGAACTGGGAGCCCGACAGCTGGATTGGTGTGACCACTCACAAGAACTGCCTGGGTCAATTGTGTTTCCTCGCACTTATCGTGTTCGTAATCGAAATCGCGCGATCGATGCATCAGCGTCGATTCTCGATTTGGAGAGTACCATTGAAGATGCCATTTGAGGTGATTTACATCGCCTTAAGCATCTACTTACTGAACGGGGGAGGTGCTAAGAGCACGACATCAATCCTATGCGTCTTTGTTGCGATGGGTCTGTTTCTGCTACTGGAGAAACTTCGATCTCGTCCTCGATTGGCATCCAAGACTTTGTTGGCGCTGATCTGTGGCCTTGGGTTTCTGTATGTGGCTGTCAACTTTTTCGGAGGATCGCTGTCGGCCATTGTGGCGAGCTCGCAAGGAAAAGACCCGACCCTGACCGGGCGAACCGAACTCTGGGCTGATATTTTGGACATTGATAAGCGGCCATGGTTTGGACCTGGATTCATGGGGTTCTGGTCGCCAGAAGTTAAAGCTCATGTAAAGAAGATTCCGAGAGAGTCGTGGGGACCGGAACACGCGGATTGCGGGTATGTGGAGACTTACATTCAAATGGGCTGGGTCGGAGTGCTGTTGCTCGGTCTTCTCATTATCCACGGATATATCGGGGCAAACAAGGCATTGAAAACCGATTTTGACTGGGGCCGTTTTCGATTAGTCTTGCTCCTAACCACTCTGCTACAGAATGTGACGGAATCCGGGTTCCCGAGGCCGATGCAGATCCTGTGGTTTACTTTCCTTCTCGTTGCGTTGGATCACGCCAGGTCTCGCCTTCCCCAGACCAGGAAGCTTGCCGAATGGGAGCGCGGTATAAAACCTCCTGTGCGACGATCACTAATGGCTCCTTATTGAGCGAAACGCCAGCGCGTTTTTTGACGAAGCGCCTTCAATAATAGCGAGCAAACCGACGGAAATGAAGCGGGACCCAGACCTAGCTGGATTGGGGATTTCCTAACTATAGTAAATGGTATCTGGCATTTGGATTGACTCCATCAAATGAGTAATCTGTTGGACAACGTAGGTCAGGCAGTAAAATCGGCCATCAGTGGGGTTGTTCCCGAAGCCGTTCGGGCACGAATTCGTCCCTATCGGAAAACAGATATTTCGCAGGAGCAGTGGGACCAAGACTATGCGCAAGGGAAGTGGCAGCACCTAGATAACGTGCGCCAGCTCGCTCATTACAGCGTTATAATGGGATATTATCTCTATTATCGACCTAACTCTAGCGTCCTCGACATCGGTTGCGGGCACGGTGTTCTGCAGCGTCGATTGGATGCCGTAAGCTACGCTCGTTATGTTGGTGTAGATACCTCACAGTCTGCCATCGACCAGGCAAGCACAGAGTCTGACTTAAAGACCCAATTCTTCTGCGCCGATGCGGAGTCATATATCCCTTCAGGGACTTTCGACGTGCTCATATTTAATGAGAGCTTGTACTATTTTCTCTCGCCCATGGACGGCTTTACCCGGTTGGCCCGGTATTTGAGTCCTGGAGGCGTCGTGATTGTATCAATGTATCAGAAGGAGAACAGTCGGGTAATATGGCGCTCTCTTAATCGGATAGCCCACCCGGCCGACGCTGTTAGAGTGATCAATCGGGATGGTGGAGTATGGGACGTTAAGGTATTTCCCATAGGCAATATAGGTGGACGTTAATTTAAAATGAGCTTCTCGTCAGCGACAGTAACTATGAATTCTTCCGAGCTTAGCGATAATCCTGTAAATGTCGCGACTGCTGTTCCTGAAATAAGCGTGGGCATTATCACGTTCAAGCGCCCTCGGATGCTAGCGACTCTCCTTGAAGAGTTAACTCGACAGGAGAGCGATGGATTGTTTCAAATCTCGATCGTTGTTGTGGATAACGATCGGGAAGAAAGCGCGCGAGAAACGGTGAACGCCATCGCACGTAGATCTCCGATTCCGATCAGTTACGATGTCGAAAGAGAGCAAAACCTTTCGCTGGCTAGAAATCGGTGCATTCAGAACGCTACCGGCGAGTATCTTGCGTATATCGATGATGACGAAATTCCACCAGCACGCTGGTTGGTTACGCTCTATCAGATGCTCGTGAAAGCTGGAGTCGATGGAGTGCTTGGACCCGTATATCCGAAATTCGAGATAGAAGCTCCCGGGTGGCTGACGCGTAGTCGTGCCGCAGAGCGACCTGCGCTACCGACGGGCCGGATCCTGAATTGGCAGGAGACGCGAACCGGGAATGTGCTGATGAAAAAGACAGTATGTGCGGAGCCTGGAAATCGGTTCGACCCACGGTTTGCGTCGCATGGCGAGGACCGCGATTTTTTTAGGCGGGCAATGGCCCAGGGTGCGCGGTTTGTATGGTGTGCCGAAGCGGCTCTTCCAGAGATCCAGCCTGCCGAACGATTGCGAAGGCGATTCTATTTTCGACGCGCACTGCTGCGAGGAAGCGTTTCCTGGAAGCAAGCTCCGTCGTTGAGCTTACTCATCAAAACAATTGGCGCGTTAGTAATTTATGCAGTCGCCTTACCGTTCCTTTTGCTCGGTGGGCAGGGATGGTTCATGCGCTACGCTGTGAAGTTTTGTGATCACGCCGGCCGCTTGCTGTGCGCAGTGGGCGTGAATGTGGACAACCTATTGAAGCTCCTAAGCTGATTCTGCGCTGAGATTGAAGGTAGTTAAAAGCATTATGTCGAACAAATGGATTATTGGGCTCAGAGATCCAATTTTGGTTACCGGAGGCAACGGCTTCATCGGTGCAAGTGTTGTACGGGAGTTTCAACGGCTGGGATTTGAGGAGGTAAGGGCGATGGTCCGTTATGTACCTCAGCCGGGTGGGCAAGGATCAACGAAATCTATAGAAGATCAACCACGCCCGACCTACGTGGAAGGTAACCTCCTCTCAGCGGAGGACTGCGCTCGCGTCGTAAAGGGGGCGAAGGTAATTGTACACTTGGCCGCTGGAGCGGACAAATCCTTCTCGGGTTCGTTTTACAACTCGGTGGTTGTGACTCGGAACCTTCTGGATGCCGCAGCGGCCGAAGGATGTCTGGTTCGGTTTTTGAATGTTAGTTCGTTTGCCGTCTACTCGAACTGGTCGATTCCGCGGCGTGGAATGCTGGACGAACAATGTGCAGTCGAATCCAATCCTTACCTGCGCTACGAGCCGTATTGCTATGCGAAAACCAAGCAAGACGAATTGGCGCGGGAGATGGGCAAGCAGTACGGGATACCGGTTGTTACTGTGCGTCCAGGGGCCGTCTTTGGCCCTCGATCGCGCCAGTACCTTACCCCTCGGATTGGGATCGACACCTTTGGGATTTTTCTGCATCTTGGCGGCAAAAATCGTATACCGCTGACATATGTGGACAACTGCGCTGAAGCCATAGCGCTTGCCGCCCTGTCCAGAGGAGTGGATGGTGAAGTGTTCAACATCGTCGACGACGATTTGCCACGCAGCAAAGATTTTTTGCGCGAGTTCAAGCAAAAGGCGTGTCGTTTTCCTTCCATCTCCATTCCCTATCAATTGTTTTACTTATTCTGTCATTTCTGGGAACGCTATTCAGCTTGGTCCAAAGGACAATTGCCTCCGGTTTTCAATCGGCGCCGATGCGCGGCCTATTGGAAGGGCAACATTTATTCAAATGATAAAGCAAAGCGGATGTTGGGATGGTCTCCTCGAGTTCCTTATGCCGAGGCGGCGCGGAGCCATTTCGAATACTTCAAAAAAGCAGGCATTTCCGGCAAATGAATATTGGTATTATAGGTTGCGGTAAAATCGCGGACGAGCATGCGTCTGCGATCCTTGCACTAGGCGGCGCGGAAATAGTCGGCGCGTGCGACAGAGATCAATTGATGGCTCGCCAATTCGCTGAGCGCTTCGGCGTTCCCCGGCATTTTAGAGACGCCAAAGAGATGTTGCGTGCGTGTCGACCACAGGTGGTGCACATAACGACTCCTCCTCAGAGTCACTTTGCTCTGGGCAAGCTCTGCATCGAAGAAGGATGCAGCGTGTTTATCGAGAAGCCGTTTACGGTGAGCGCCGATGAAGCTCGCGAGTTGGTGGCGCTGGCCGAGGCCCGTGGGGTTAGGCTAACCGCTGGCCATAATCATCAGTTCAGTCACGCAGCCACCGAGATGCGCCAGTTGGTAAGGAAAGGCTTCCTCGGCGGGTCGGTGACTCACATGGAAAGTGTTTTCTGCTATAAGATTGACGACGAACGCTATGCCAAGGCTCTGCTCGGTGACAAAAAACATTGGGTCAGAGCTCTGCCGGGTAAGTTGCTGCATAACGTCATTAGTCACGGAGTTTGCAAGATCGCTGAATTTCTGCGCTCGGATACTCCGGAAGTGATCGCGGTGGGATTTAGCAGCCCTTTGTTGGTGAGCATCGGGGAGAAAGAGATCGTTGACGAACTCCGGGTTGTCATTCGGGAAGAGGCCGGCGCGACCGCCTACTTCACATTCTCCTCTCAGATTGGCCCTGGCCTTCATCAGTTCCGCCTTCACGGCCCTGGCGGCTCATTGTGGGCTGACTACAACCAACAGTGGGTCCTTCGGGCAAAAAAGGGAGGATTTCGAAGTTATCTGAATCAATTTCTGCCTCCAATGGAATTTGGAAAGCAGCAGCTATTCAGCGGCCTTGGCAATATGACAAAGTTTATTCGCAACGAATTTCATGAAGATACCGGCCGACGTCGCTTGATCAGATTGTTCTATGAGAGCGTTGAGAGGGGTGGACCCGTGCCTATTCCTTACCGGGAAATCGTCCTTACATCTGAGATCATGGACCAGATTTTCTCCCAAATCGCTAAGAAAGGAGAAGTTCTCTATGAAGTCGCGTGATGAGCTGCTTGAACAGAATATGCCGGTACGCGAACACCGCAGGGTGTTATTGATCTCCAATCGGGTCATGCACTACCGGGTGTCAGTCTATAACTATTTCTGGCGTCGATTTCGCCAAGAGGGCTGGGAATTTTCGGTGTTAGCCAATGAATTGCAGAAGCAAAATCAAAACCGGGTCGACTTTCCCTTCACCGAGATGCCCTTCGATTTCTGGGCCTACCGAAAGCAGGTGCGTGCCATAGCGCCTGATGCGGTGATCTTGTTTCTCCATTTGAAAGATCGCATTATCTGGCCGCTCGCCCATTGGTTAAAGTTCAGCGGAGTTCCGGTCGCGATCTGGACAAAGACGCGAAACCTGGATGATCCTGAGAACCGCGTTCGCAACGCCTTTTTCGACTATCTACATAATTTAGCCGACGGCTTGATTTTATATACGGACAACCTGCGTCGTTACGTTTCGCCCAGGCACTTCAACAAGCTGTTCGTAGCCAATAACACGATTAACTTTCATGATTTCCCCGAAGTGCCTGAGTCGAAGGAGCAGATCAAAGAGTCGTTCGGAATTCCCTTTCGAAAAGTTGTCCTCTTCACCGGCCGAATTGGGGAGGAAGGTAACCGTAAGAAAGTAGATCATTTGATCGAGATATTCCGCGAATTGGATCGGCCAGATCTGGGATTGGTTATCGTAGGCTCCGGTCTAACCGAGGCGCTGCGATCCCGCATAAATCCGAAGAACACTCGGTATTTGGGAGAAGTCCACGATCCTCGAAATTCTCAAATTAGCCGAATATTCAAAATGGCAGACATCTGTTCGATTCCGGGTCACGTAGGATTGGGATTGAACCAGGCCTTTTATTGGGGGCTTCCTATGGTCACTGAGGCCGGGAAACAACCTCCCGAAATCGACTACCTGGAGGACGGGCGTAACGGTTACATGGTACCTGAAGATGATGTAGCCGCCCTTCGTCAACGGCTCCTGTATCTGGCTGACAATGATGACGAACGTAACCGCCTATCGGCTAACGCTCGACAGGACATTCTCTCCCGTGCTTCGATTGAGTCGATGTTCGGTGGATTCCTGGCTTGTGCAGAGTCATTGGCTGGTGCCAGACGACACCCGGTAAAAAGCTAAAACGACTATCAGCTTAAGATCATGCGTATCAGTATATTTGGGTTAGGTTATGTGGGTTCGGTAAGCGCGGCTTGCCTGGCGGAAATGGGCCATACCGTGATTGGTGTGGAACCGAATGAGGCGAAGGTCGACCTGATGAACCGCGGAGTGAGTCCCGTGGTTGAAGCGGGCTTACCGGAACGTCTCAAGCAACTCACGGCGACCGGAGCCCTCCGGGCAACCTCAAACTGGGATGAAGCCGTTCAGCAAACGGACATGGCTCTAGTGTGTGTGGGGACACCCAGTCTTCCAAACGGAGGCATCGACCTCCGGTATGTAATTCGGGCCGCATCCCATATCGGTTCAGCCTTGGCGAAGAAGTCTGACTATTTTCGCGTCGTCATCCGGAGCACCGTTCTTCCGGGGACCATAGAGGAGTCCGTGATCCCGGTTCTCGAAGAGACTTCCGGAAAGGTAGCCGGGAAGGATTTCGGTGTGTGCATGAATCCGGAATTTCTCCGAGAAGGGACCGCCATCGAGGATTTTTACCATCCGCCCAAGTCGGTCATTGGTGAATTTGATAGTCGATCCGGTGACGGGTTGGCTGACATATACAAAGTGCTTCCAGGCGAAGTTCGTCGGGTTCCCTTGCGCGTCGCTGAAATGGTAAAATATGCGGACAATACTTTTCATGCTCTGAAAGTTGTATTTGGGAATGAAATCGGGAGTGTTTGCAAGGCCATGGGGATTGACAGCCACCGGGTAATGGAGATTTTCTGCCTCGACACGAAACTGAATCTCTCGCCCTACTACCTGAAGCCCGGCTATTCATTTGGTGGTTCGTGTCTGCCGAAAGATCTACGTGCGCTCAATTACATCGCTCGATCACACGATGTGGAGACACCTACTCTGTCTTCTATTCTTCCGAGTAACCGGCAGCATTTTCAGTCTGTTGTTCACGAGTTGCTCAAATACAAAGGCAAGCGGTTAGGGTTCCTGGGCCTGAGCTTTAAAAGTGGTACAGATGATCTTCGCGAGAGTCCGCTGGTAGAGCTAATTGAGACGGTAATCGGTAAAGGATTTGAGGTCTGTGTATTCGATCCTTACGTTTCGCTTGGCCGTCTCATCGGAGCTAACAAGGAATTTATCGAAAAAGAGATTCCTCACATTTCCAAGCTGATGTGCGGCTCTGCGGAAGAGTTACTCGAACACGCGGATGTCATAGTAGTCGGCCACAACAGTAAAGAAGTTCAATCCGTACTCGCTAATGTATCGCCGCAGCACGTTGTATTGGATCTGGTGCGCGCTCGTAAGAACGCCGCCGATGGCCCAGGTCAGTACTGGGGAATTTGTTGGTAGCCTCCTTTAAAGTTTCTCCTACTCCTCAACCCAGGTCGGGACTGACTATTGAAGTTTATCCGGCCGCAGCCTGTCAATTTTGATCATTTACAACTGAAGCATATGGCCATGGTTTCCGAAATTCAGAACGCCGAGGGTTCGGCAGTCGCTTCCAGCCTCCCGCTCCTATCCGATAGTCTCGCGAAAGTGCAGAGATGGGTAGAGGCGGCCCAATACAAAGGCTACGAGCCGTTCGATGGTTTATCGTCGCCTTTGCGCCGCTTAACCTTCGAGAATCTGCTGGCTCTGCGATTATTACAGCAACTGATCCGACAATCACCGATTAATCTCCGTCCTTTATTTGGCGTTAAGCCACTCGATTCCACGAAGGGACAAGGGATGATGGCGTGGGGGTACCTGCTCTTGTTCAAAGGCACGGCCAAGCCTGAGTACAAAGAGAAAGCGATTGCGTGCCTGGATTGGCTCGATAAGCACAAGTCCCCGAAATTCGATAAGCATAGTTGGGCCAACTATTTCGATTTTGCGAGTCGGGGAGGCATTTACCACAAGAATGAAAGTATCATCGTCTGGACCAGCATGATCGGTCAGGCGTTTCTGGAGGCTTTCGAGCAGTTCGGCGATGAGAAGTATCTCCGAATAGCTCAGAGCGCATGTGATTGGATCATGTCGTTATCGCGTGAGAAAACGCCGACCGGGAACTGTATCAGTTATTTTGCCCACGAACATGAATCGATTCACAATGCAAATATGCTTGGTGCAGCGGTTTTGGCGCGGGCAGCCAAGCATAGCGGCAATGCCGAGTACCTTGACGTCGCGCGTTCCGGGATGCTGTACAGTTGCTCACGGCAACGTGAAGATGGCTCCTGGTGGTATGCCGAGGATCCGAAGTACCAGTGGATAGATAACTTCCATACCGGGTACAACCTGGATTGCCTAAAGTGCTACATTGACTTTTCAGGTGATTCCGAGTTTCGGCCACACTTGCGGCGAGGGTTCGAATACTTCAAGAGAACTTTCTTTGAGCCGTCCGGGCGACCACGATACTATCATACCCGAGCGTATCCGATCGACATTCAATGCGCATCGCAAGCTATTGATACCTTTGCCTATTTCGCCGAAGAGGATCTTGAATCAATCCCACTCGGCATCAAGGTGGCAAAGTGGACGATCGCCCACATGCAGCATCCGGCGGGTTATTTCTACTATCGCAAATATCCTTTGGGCGTTACGGCTCGAACACCGATGCTCCATTGGGGCCAAGCCACGATGTTTAAGGGTTTAGCACATCTCGTTACCCGGCTAGGACAAACTGAGTACCTCGCCGCCTCCAAATGAGAGCGTCGGTTCAGGCACCAAGCGAGTTTGACCGGTCTGTAGCCATCGGAAAAGCGTCGGCTCCGAGTCGAGGTGCCATGGGCAATTTGGGTCAGAGGTTTCTATGGCCTGCACTACGGACCGTTGTCCCATTCCAACTGTGGCCTCGGCTATCCAGAGTCTCGTTGGTGGTTCCCTATTACCATATGGTCAGCGATGCCGAGGTTCCGCATGTGCGCCACCTTTATCGCTTTCGGACGGTTCGAGAATTCGAAGCTGATCTGGACTTTTTCCTGCGCCACTTTACCCCCGTTGAGCTAGAGGACGTGGTGGCAGCTTTGGGTGGTGAAAGGGGCTTGCCCCCACGACCCTTTCATTTGACGTTTGATGACGGGTTTCGTGAAATGCATGATGTTGTCGCGCCGTTACTTCAGAAGAAAGGCATACCGGCAACGTTCTTCTTGAATAGTGCATTTATCGATCAGGGGGGGATGGCGCACCATAACAAGATCAGTTTGTTGCTAGATCGCATCAGCCAGCCAATTTCAAATAGGATCCTTCACGACATTGAGAAGCTTTTGCCCCCTTCCATCAATTCAAAAGGCTGCCTCCAATCGCGACTCCTTGCGATCCGCTACGCCGACCGAGAGACGATCGACCAGATGGCAGCCATCGCTGAGGTCGATATCAACCAATATATAAAGTTAAACCGACCCTACCTTTCTTCAGAAGAAGTATTTAACTTGCAACGATTTGGTTTCACGATCGGCGCACACAGTATTGATCATCCTCTTTATGCCGATCTCTCAGTTGAAGAACAAGTACGGCAAACCCGGGTCAGTATGGATTTCATTTTAAGGAAGTTTGGTGTTCGCATTCGAGCATTCGCTTTTCCTCACAGCGATGCGGGCGTCATCCACGAGTTTTTTGAGCCGGTGTTCGCCACCGGTGTCGCTGACGTCTGTTTCGGTACTAGAGGGTTAGTCAGGCATTTCCATCCGAGAAACGTCGAACGATTCAGCATGGAGAAGACCACCGACGCTGCCAAGTCAATCATTGCACGGCAATATGCGAAGGCACTCTATAGTCAGGCCCTGCGAAAAAACGCGGGTGCTTAGACAAATGCTGGTAGAAACGGTTGACCACTGCTTCGGCAGCATTCGGTTTGTCAGAGTTTGCGGATTTTTCAGCATGCCTTCTCGTCAGCTTTTGCCCTAGTAGCGCGTGGTGCGAGCCGAGAGTATTCCGAGTTACCGGCGAATCGACTGGGAACCGAGCGTACCCGGCGTGCCCAAATTCTTTCTTTATGGGAGCGTAATCTTCATACGCATGAAACCAACTGACATGCAAAGATTTAGTAAAGACTGAAAGGAGACAATAAGAAGAACGAATTATGTCAACGAGTCCTTTGGTCTCCATTCTGATACCTGCGTTCAACGCCGAGGAGTGGATAGCTGATTCCATCCGGTCCGCAATCGACCAGACTTGGCGTCGCAAGGAAATCATCGTCATCGATGACGGATCCCGCGACGAAACGTTGCGGGTAGCGCGGCAATTTGCTTCAGCGGAAGTGCGAGTGTTTACTCAGGAGAACCAGGGGGCTTCGAGTGCGCGGAACAAGGCATTTTCCCTCTGCCAAGGCGACTACATTCAATGGTTGGACGCAGACGATTTGCTGGCTCCCGATAAGGTCACCCAACAAATGCGCGTAGCGCAGGCTTTGGCAAACAGACGTGTCCTGCTTTCAGGTGCATGGGGAAAATTCATTCATCGAGTAGATCGGGCTACGTTCAGTCCGACCTCCCTGTGGCATAACCTTACGCCCATCGAATACCTGCTTCGAAAGCTGGGCGAGGGCGCCTTTATGCAAACCGGTAATTGGCTAGTAAGTCGTGAGCTATGTGAGACGGCTGGCCCTTGGGATACGCGTCTCCTTAGTGATGATGACGGCGAGTATTTTTGTCGGGTCGCTCTGGCCAGTGAAGGCGTGCGGTTTGTGCCCACGGCGAAGTCATTCTACCGCGAAACTCCGGCGACTCGTCTGAGCTACATCGGCGCATCAGACAAGAAGAAAGATGCTCTTTTTCTCTCGATGCAACTGCATTTGAAATACATCCGCTCGCTAGAGGAAAGTGACCGGGTTCGCGCTGCGTGTCTCGCTTATTTGCAGACCTGGCTGATAAACTTTTATCCGGAAAGGTCGGACCTTGTGAGTGAGGTTCAAGGCATCGCGCGAGAACTCGGCGGTAGTCTGGCCACGCCGCGACTCCGCTGGAAGTATGCCTGGATTAAACCGCTCTTCGGTTGGCAAGCCGCTAAGGCCGCGCAGATGGGTTTGCCGGAGTTCAAGGCTTCTTTAAGAAGATTCGTCCTAACACGAAAACCATGAGCGGTTCTACACAGCGAGCAATCACCAGGCTGATTTTGGAAAAAGCGGTTGACGTATATTTGCGCCTTAGCCGGCGAATTTGGCAGCGGCTTCCTAGCGGCGCAAAGAATAGCGGAGCGGGCCGCGCCTTTGGCCGGCATCTCCATGCGTTAGTTTGCCAGAACTCGAAACGAAGCCAGAGTTTTGGAACCTTTTTCATGCGGAACAGACCGGAGATGCAGCTGATGTGCCGACTAATGGAGCAGCGCGGACCCGGGGCAAAGGTGGCGATTTCGGTGCTGGGCTGTAGCAAGGGTGCGGAAGTCTACTCTATCCTGTGGAGCATCCGGAGCGCTCGCCCGGATTTGAGAGTTGTGGTGGAGGCCGTAGATGTTTCTCAGGAGATAATCGACTTTGCTGAGGAAGGGAGCTATTCTTTGCAAAATTATCCGGGTATCGGAAACCTTAGCGGCTCGGAACTAAACGATGAGAGTAGCCTGGTGTGGTCCACATTCAGAGACCAAGGCATGAGTGAGAGCGAATCGATTTTCCAGCGTCTCAACGAGGCCGAAATGGACGGGATGTTCGATCTGAGCGGTGATCGGGCGACAGTTAAATCCTGGCTAAAGGAAGGCATCACCTGGCGTGTCGGAGATGCGAGCGCTCCCCAATTGATCGACGAATTGGGTCCCCAGGATATCGTGGTGGCGAATCGATTTCTCTGTCATATGGAGCCTGCTGCGGCAGAGAGTTGTCTACGTAATGTTGCTTGCCTTGTTAAGCCTGGGGGCTATATCTTCGTGTCAGGTGTCGATCTGAACATTCGGATAAACGTTGCCAAAGAGCTTGGTTGGGAACCGGCTGTGGACTTCATTAGAGAGATCCATGAGGGCGATTCTTCTCTGGCAAAGGGTTGGCCGTTTCAATGGTGGGGTCTGGAACCGTTCTGCCAGGACCGTCCTGATTGGAGACTTCGATACGCTTCTGTTTTCAGGGTGAGAAGTACCGCTGTTCCAAGACCTGATCGCTCTGGAATGCGGCTGGTGGGAGCGTCGAACTAATCTGCTCATGTCAGCCGGATTCATTTTCCTCAAGGGAACAGCTGGGAACTGATGCAATTCAGCGACACAGAGATCCACGGCGCCAAGATAATCGATCCCACGCCCCACGAGGACTTTCGGGGCCGATTTATGCGAGCCTGGTGCGAAAAGGAGTTCTCAGACAACGGCATCAATTTTCGCCCTGTCCAAACCAACATGGGATATAGCATCCGGAAAGGGACGATCAGGGGAATGCATTTTCAGAAGGAGCCGGCTCCAGAAGCAAAGCTTGTTCGATGCACGAGGGGGAGGATTTTTGATGTTGTCATAGATCTGAGACCAGGGTCACCCACGTTTTGCAATTGGTATGGAATAGAGCTGAGTGCAAAAAATGGCAGAATGCTGTTCGTGCCGGAGCTCTGTGCGCATGGGTGTCAGTCTCTCGAAGACGACACCGAAATTTACTACATGACTTCGCAATTCTTCGCGCCTTCCGCTGCCACGGGGGTTCGATTTGACGATCCCACTTTCAATATTCAATGGCCCTTGGCAGAGGTTATCGCGTCCGATCAGGATCGAAAATGGCCGCTCTATGGAGAACAAATATAATGATTGATACTGCTCTTCGCGAACGTGAATCCGCGGGTCGCCCGGTCCGGGTCGGGATGGTGGGCGCCGGCGCCAAGGGGCGTGCAATAGCGCTACAATTGGGAACTCCGGCTCCGGGCATCAGGCTGGTAGCGATCGCGAATCGTACGATAGCGAACGCAGAACGCGCGTTTCGCGAATCCGGAGTTACCCACTGGAAACGGGTAGATTCGGCCACTGCAGCGGGAACTGCTATTTCAAACGGAACCCCAATATTGACAGATGACCCCACTGTCCTGACCTCATGTGAGGCCATAGATGTCCTGGTGGAGGTGACCGGGACAGTCGAACCGGCGGCCCGAGTAGTGCTGGAATCTTTCGATTACGGGAAAAGCGTCGTGCTGATGAATGCCGAGCTGGACTCTTTGATTGGGCCCATTTTGAATGCCAAAGCGAATCGCGCAGGTATCGTTTTTACGCATACAGATGGCGATGAACCGGGAGTTGCGATGACTCTGCTTCGCTATCTGAGGTCGTTAGGTCTTCGGCCCGTCGCTGCCGGGAATATTAAGGGCATGGTTGATTACTACCGTAACCCAGACACTCAACGGGCATTTGCTGAAAAGAACGGACAGGACGTTAGAAAAGTAACTTCTTTTGCCGACGCCACAAAGCTGTCCATGGAAACCGCGGTTCTGGCAAATGGAACCGGGTTTCGGGTTGGCCAGCGTGGAATGTACGGGCATGCCTGCCAACACGTTCGTGATCTTGCAAACCTTTTGCCCGCTGAGCAGCTCCTGGCAGATGGGCTGGTTGATTACGCCGTCGGAGCGGCGCCTCATACCGGGGCGTTTGTGATGGTGCACGAAGATTCGCCACTGAAAAAGTCTCAGCTGGCGTACTACAAAATGGGAGACGGCCCGTTTTACGTTTTCTACACGCCTTTCCATTTGCCCCATATCCAGATCGCCTCAACGATCGGTCGTGCGGCTATTTATCGCGATGCGACCGTTGCTCCGCTTGGGGGACCTGTCTGCGAAGTAGTGACCGTGGCGAAAAGGGATCTGAAGGCCGGCGAACGTCTGGACGGAATAGGCGGGTTCAGTGCTTACGGATTGATCGATAACTCAGTTTCGGCGCGATCGATCGACGCTCTGCCGATCGCATTGTCCGAAGGCCGGGTCCTTAGGAGGGATGTGGCAAAAGACCAGGTTGTTGCGTTCAGGGACTTGGTCGAGGCTCCCAATGGATTGGCCGAAACACTTTGGCAAGAGCAGCTCATGCATTGGCCGGCCCAGACGGAAAAATCGCAAGATCTCCTGCGTCAACCTGAGTTCGTGCAAACGGCACGCTGAAGATGGCGTTGCTTATCAATCGAGATCCATTCATGCCTAATCGAGCGTTTTGGGAAGGTCGCCGTGTGTTGCTTACTGGGCACACCGGCTTCAAAGGGAGCTGGCTTTCGATATGGCTTCATGCGCTGGGAGCGAGCGTAACTGGGTTCGCCCTGGAACCGCCCACCGAGCCAAACCTTTTCACTCTGGCGCGAGTGAATGATTGTATCCACTCTGTTCCCGGAGACATTCGCGATTTCGCCCGATTCAAACAGGTGATCAGCGAGTCTTCTCCCGAGGTTGTCATCCACATGGCCGCACAGTCAGTGGTTCAACGCGGATACGATAACCCGATCGAAACGTATTCTTCGAATGTAATGGGAACCGTCCATTTGTTCGAGGCCGTTCGGCAATTGAAACATCGGTGTGTAATTGTGAACGTTACCACCGATAAATGTTATGAGAATCGAGAGTGGGTCTGGGGATATCGAGAAGATGAGCCAATGGGCGGCAGGGATCCCTACTCCAACTCGAAGGGCTGTGCTGAACTGGTGAGCAGTGCGTTCCGCGAGTCTTATTTTCCGCCGCGATCCTTCGAAGCTCACGGTGTGGCTTTGGCCACTGCTCGCGCCGGGAATGTGATCGGCGGAGGTGACTGGACCAGTAACCAACTCATTCCGGACCTGATTAGAGCATTCATGGCGCGTCAACCCTGTTTGATTCGTAATCCCTTGGCAACCCGGCCATGGCAATTCGTACTGGAGCCACTCTGCGGATACCTTTTGCTTGCAGAAAAACTTGCGGAAAACCCAGGAGGATTCTCCTGTGGTTGGAATTTTGGTCCGGTTGACTCGGATGCAAAGCCGGTTTCCTGGATAGCCGACTGTTTAGTCGAGTTATGGGGAGACAACGTATCGTGGTGTCGTGATTCCGCGATCCACCCACATGAGGCTCGCTATCTGAAACTGGACGCTTCGAAGGCGCAGGCGTATTTGAACTGGCGTCCCCGGTTGCCACTGGCGGAGGCGCTTAAGTGGATTGTTGAGTGGTACCAGGTGTTCCAGGCGGGCAAGGACGTTCGGGGCGTCCTACAGGAACAACTCGAGCGATATTGGGGGCTTTCGTGCAACTGAGCTTGCTGTGTCCGTTTCGAAACGAGAGTGGGCGCCCGAATTCCCTAAAGTATCTCGACCGCCGATTCGTTATCCCTATTCTTAACAGAAAATCAGAAGAAAAATCATATGCCTAACATCGTTATTCTTGGAACCGGCATGGCAGGATGCGGTGCCGCATATCGTCTTCACGGTGAGGGAATTACACCGACAATGTTCGACGAAAACAGCTATCATGGAGGTAAGACCGCGTCTTTCCGCTATGAAAGCGGATTCCTTTTCGACGTCGGTCCGCACATATCCTACACGAAGGACCCCCGTATCCAGGAACTTTTCGCGGAAAGCGTCGAACAGCAGTACGAGACCTTACAAGTCTATTTGAATAATTATTGGCGCGGTTATTGGCCGCAGCATCCTGTCCAGCTACATCTTCATGGTCTGCCGGAGGATGTGATTATTAAAGTGATCTCCGATTTTGCCAAGGAATGTCATCAGCCTGAGAGACCGGTCGCGAACTATGAAGATTGGTTGCTAACGAGTTTTGGGAACAGCTTCGCCGAGCTTTTCCCGATGCAATACACGCGAAAGTATCACACCACGGACGCTAAGAATTTGACCACCGATTGGCTAGGGCCCCGCGTCTATCGGCCGAGCCTGGAAGAAGTTCTCCGTGGTGCCATTTCGCCTTCTGCTCCTCAGATACATTATATCACGCATTTCCGTTATCCCACGCAGGGAGGTTTCGTCTCTTATCTTAAGAAGTTCGTACCACTCGGAAGACTGAACCTTAACCATAAAGTGACTTCGATTGATCCCAAGGCGCAATTGGTCACTTTTGCAAACGGCAATGTCGTAGGATACGACGGTGTGGTTTCTTCGATTCCGCTGCCCGACTTGATTCCAATGATCGAAGGGGTACCCGCTGACGTTGTCGAAGCGTCCCGCCGGCTCGCCTGCTCGACGTGCGTTTTGGTAAACATTGGAATCAATCGGGAAGACATTTCCAAGGCCCACTGCACCTATTTCTACGACGAAGACATCTGTTTCTCCCGGCTCGGATTTCCGCATATGCTGGCGGCGAGCAATGCTCCAGCGGGGATGGGGAGCATCCAAGCCGAGGTCTATTTTTCGCAGAAATACAAACCATTTACTGGTGTACCTGAGGACCTGATAGAACGTGTAATTACCGACCTTCGTCGCTGTGGAATCCTTCGGGACACTGACCAGATAATCTGTCGGAAAGCGATGTTGCTTCGTTATGCCAATGTCATCTTCGACCAGGACCGCGCAGCCGCGTTACGGACCGTTCACGGCTACTTGGATGAAGTTGGTATCTCGTACTGTGGTCGCTACGGAGATTGGGGCTACATGTGGACGGACGAGTCTTTCAAAAGCGGAGAGAATGCCGCTCAGAAGGTTTTGGGTCGATTGGCGGCGTACGGTGATTCCAGACTCACCGGAGAGGCACGCCTCAACATAAAGACGACCGCGGACGCATCGGCATGAGCCTGATTTGCAGTTAGAATAGGTGCATGCAACCGGCTCAGAACCTCCGGTTGACATCCCACGAGGACTGACCTCCCTTTTTAACTGGAACGGCATGGGGAAAGAGAAATGCCGTCAGTACAACAAGTATCATAGGTATGCCATCAGAAAAACCACGCGTACTCCTTTTCTCTCAACGCAACATATTTAAGGGGGTCCTCTTTCGTTGCGCTCTATACGAATTTGAAGACATCATTTCCCAAATCGATTCCGTCGATCTTCTGGCGCCTCGCGTTGATGTCTCAAGTAGGCAGTACAAGTTGGCGAGGCGACTCGCCTATCGCGCTCCCATGGTTCTTTCCGCGGGCGGAGAACGGGTTGGCATAAAATCAGACTATGACCTGTTTGTGGCTGTCTGTGGATTCCCGACTGACTTGCTGATGCTGAAAAACATTGGCAATTGGCGAGACCGTTGCAAGACAGCGGTCTGTTTGATCGACGAACTTTGGATAAAGCAGTTCGGCACCTATCGCCATTTCTTGGATGCCCTCAAACATTTTGATGTCATCGTGCTTTATTACAGTCAAACCGTTAAGCCGCTTAGTGAGCGGATTGAACGAAAATGCGTCTTTGTCCCCCCTGGGGTAGACGCAATCCGCTTCAGTCCACATCCCGAGACACCTCAAAGAGGTATTGATGTTTGCAGCATTGGCCGTCGGTCGGAGGTGACCCATCAAAGTCTTCTCAAAATGGCCGATAAAGAGGGCATCTTTTATCTTCACGATACACTTTCTGCAAGTCAGGCCATCGATGCGTCAGAGCATAGGGCGCTGACCGCTAACATTGCCAAGCGGAGCCGCTATTTCATCGTAAATCCCGGGTTGATCGACCAGCCAGAGAGACGTGGTAATCAAATAGAGATCGGCAACCGGTATTTCGAAGGAGCTGCCGCTGGCGCCATCCTGCTCGGAGAACGCCCCGATAACGACGCATTCAGTCGGCTTTTTGACTGGCCTGACGCCTTAATTCATTTGCCCTACAATTCCAGCAACGTCGACGAGATCATTCATCAGCTTGATGGGGAGCCGGCTCGCCAGGAAGCGATTCGCCAGAGAAACGTGGTTAATGTGTTACGGCGACACGACTGGGTGTATCGTTGGGAGTCCGTCCTTCAGAGCATAGATCTTAAGCCCTTGCCCCAGCTTTTGCAGAGGAAGGAGCACTTGAAACACTTAGCTGATGCCATTCCGGGATCCGATTTCGTGGCGCCATCCGTTACCCAGTCGCATAGCACCGATAGCGGCGGTCAGCAGCTTACCGAGAATGGGACGGAGCGCGGTCATTCCCTTTCTCAGTGCTAAAATAGCGCTAATTACGCGATCGGCCGACGTTAGGTGTGTTTTTGAACACGGGTGCCGGACTCCCGTTGAGCAAATTTTTGTGCCTCTGGCGATCGCGCCGGAAGCAATCTCCGCAAAACTGATTCAACGGTAAATCGATCGATTCAAACTAAGATCGACGAATGCCGGGCTCAAATCGCATTTCTGCCGGTGGCAGCGGACCGACGAAATTATAGAATTTCACAAAGGGCGCTTCCAATTCTAGGCTTCGCGAGTTCTTGAACCGAATTTGTTTTATATCTGCTTGGTTGCGGCTAACCTCAGACTCGTTCTCTTGTTTTAGAGCCGTTTGGTAGTTTCAAGCGGACAGCTTGTGGTTGTAGCAGAAGGCAAGATGGAATTTGGCCAAGTGCGGTAGCTTGTCGTCATCACTAAACGACCGACCCGTGGCTGGTCAGGGTAGATACTGGTAATACCAGCCGTGTCATAAGCTGTAGAATTGCTGAGAAATTCGCCTGTGCCAGGGAGCTTGCGCCTAGGACAAACTCCGGAAACACTGAGCATCTCGATTAGGATGCGCTGGTTCGGTTTGTAGCAGGGCTGGGCGTTCCTCAACACAGTCGGAAAAAACCAACATGCAAACAAACAGCGATGGAATCGCGCTTCTTCATCATGTTGGCGGTGGCAATCTAGGGGACGACGCCACGCTAGATACAGTCCGACAGCAAATCCAGCGAAGGTGGCCCAACGCCCATATTGCGGCCCTCAGTGTTAACCCGAGTGACACTATTAAACGACATAAACTTCCGTCCTATCCTCTTCGCACCACTCCCTGGTCTTTCGGGCCGAGCGGCGACGGCGGTGGTCGAAGCTGGAGAAAGAGCCTGTTGTCCCTAACCCGGAAGCATCCGACTCTGCTGCTCTTACCTCGTCTCGCCTACAAGCTAGCGTACCGCTTTCCTAAAGAGCTTGGAGCGGAGATTCGACTGTTATTTGCTTCGAAAAGATTGCTCAGTTCTTTCAAGCTTTTGGTCGTATGCGGGGGTGGTCAGCTCACCGGAAAGGACGGTCCTTGGTCGTTTCCATATACTCTTTTCAAGTGGGTGGTTCTTGCGAAGACGGCCGGTGTGAAATGTTTGTTTCTAAATGTCGGTGCGGGACCGTTAGCGCACCCGTTAAGTAGATTTTTTGTTCGGCGCGCTTTGGAGTGTGCAGACTACGTATCTTTTAGAGATGAATCATCGAAACAGTTAGTTTCGCAAATCGGTTTCAAGGGCAGCGGTTCAGTGTATCCGGATTGTGCTTACATCCGAACTGTTTCTGACCGGGACGGGGAGCCATCTCATGTGCCTAGTTCACCAACCGTCGGAATCGCGCCGATGCCGTACTGGGGTCCCCATGGAAACCGACCCCAACGAGATCAGCGATGCTACCAAGAACTAATCGACAATCTAGCGATGTTCGCGATCGAACTCGAGAAACGTTCCTACTCGGTCCAACTATTTGGTACGGACATCGGTTTTGACCCGCCGGCTATCGCAGAAATGCAACGAACTATCGAGCGGTATGAAAACGCCTTGCGGCCTCGGTATAAGCCGGTTGAGTCACTCGAACAGCTATTCGCAACAATGGCCACCTTTGACTATGTCGTTACCTGTCGTTTTCATGGCGTAGTGTTTGCGCATTTACTTAATAAGCCAGTGTTAGCCATCGCGCATCATCCCAAGGTTGCGACGCTGATGCACGAACTGGACCTATCGAATTACTGTTTGGAAATGGAAACTTTAACTCCCGCCCTTCTAGCCAATAAATTTATGTCGCTAGCTGCAGAGACTGACAGAATTAAGCGCAACATGGCTACGAGGCTGGCCAAATACCAATCGTTATTGACGGCTCAGTTTGACGAGCTGTTTGCCTTTCAAGCTTGTTAGCAGGACGTGCAATGCAAGATTTAAGAAGTAAAGCAATTCGCGGAGGATCTGTGAGGTTGTGCACACAGGTAGCCATGCTGCTTATGCGAGTGGGTTCGGTAGCCGTCCTGGCACGACTGCTTGACCCAACGGACTTCGGTCTGGCGAACATGGTTACAGCGTTGACCGGAGTTCTTGGTCTGTTTC
>JAFAZK010000078.1 GCA_019239825.1 Verrucomicrobiota bacterium
TGTATCTCAGTTTCTATTCCAAGGACTTGGATCGAAACCAGATCACGGACTACCTCACTCGAGTCGTCCAACCAAAGCTGTCGGCTATCCAGGGCGTACAACAGGCTGAGATTCTGGGGGCGCGCATATTCGCCATGAGGATCTGGCTGGATACAAATAAGATGGCCGCCCTGAACGTGACCCCCACGGAAGTGCAAAGTATTTTGCAGGCCAACAACTATTTGGCGGCCGTTGGCCAAACCAAAGGCGCGATGACTTCGATTAATCTCGTCGCGAACACGGACTTGCAAAGCGTCGCCGATTTCCAGGAACTGGCGGTGAAGCAATCAAATGGGGCTATCGTCCGCCTTAAAGACGTCGGCCAGGTAGAACTCGGCGCGTCCAATTACGATACGGATGTCCGCTTCTCCGGTAATACGGCGACGTTCATGGGCATCTATGTACTCCCGAACGCGAATGCGATCGACGTGATCAAGTCCGTAAGAGCCGCGTTGCCCGCGATAGAGAAGCAGCTTCCAGTCGGGATGAACCTTGGTGTGCCTTACGATGCGACTGAGTATATCAATAGCGCGATCCACGATGTGACTGAGACATTGATGGAAACGCTCTGCATCGTGATGATCGTCATCTTTCTGTTCATGGGATCATTCCGGGCAGTCTTCATTCCGATTGCAGCGATCCCGATCTCACTGGTGGGCGCGCTCTTTCTGATGCTGATCTTCGGGTTTACGCTGAACCTTTTAACGTTGTTAGCGATCGTTCTCGCGGTCGGGTTAGTTGTCGATGACGCCATTGTGGTAGTCGAAAACGTCGAACGCCACATCGAGGAAGGGCTCAGTCCTGTCGATGCTGCCATCAAAGGTGCACGCGAGTTGTTCGGCCCGATTATCGCCATGACGATTACTCTGGCGGCGGTTTATACGCCTTTCGGTATCCAGGGCGGATTGTCCGGTGCACTGTTTCGCGAGTTCGCTTTCACGCTAGCCGGCGCGGTGGCGATCTCAGGTTTCGTGGCCTTGACCTTATCGCCGATGCTTTCTTCTAAAGTGTTGAAGAAAGGAATTAGCGATCGCGGTCTCGCCGGTTGGATTACGCGCCGGTTCGACGCTTTGAGGCGCGGTTATATGGGGGTGCTTTCGGTGACTCTGAGGGTGTCACCGGTCGTACTCATCTTCGGTTTCGTGGTTTCACTTTTGATCTTCCCTTTCTGGAACATGTCGAAGCAAGAAGAAGCTCCTACGGAAGACCAGGGAGTTATCTTTGGGATCGTTTTCTCTGCACCAGAATCGACGCTCGATCAGACCATGTTGTTCGCGAGACAGGTCAACGATATCTTTAAGAGCTTTCCGGAGACAGCGCAGACTTTTCAGGTGACGCCAATTCCCGGCCCCGGTTTCTCCGGCTTGGTGGCCAAGCCGTGGAGCGATCGCAAACGAACAATGGCGCAGATCTTACCGTTGGTCCGTCAAAAAATGGCAAGCGTCCCTGGGGTGAATGTTCTAACCACCACACCCTCAGCGTTGCCTGGCGGTACGAATTTCCCGGTTGAATTTGTGATAACCTCCGTCGCCGAACCGCGGGAGATGTTGGACTTTTCCGAACAACTTCTGGATGCGGCTAACAAGAGCGGAAAATTCTTATTTGCCGATTCCGACATGAAGTATGACCAGCCGCAAACGCGAATCGTCTTTGATAAAGACAAAGTGGCGGCGCTGGGTCTCAATTTACAACAGGTAGGTGGAGACCTCTCGACACTGTTGAGTTCAGGCTGGGTTAACTATTTCAGTATCCAGGGGCGTAGTTACCAGGTTATCCCTGAAGTTAAACGTACTCAGCGTTTAACTCCAGAAGATCTAACCAAGCTGTATGTAACCGGCCCGAACGGTACACCGATTCAGCTTTCTACCTTCGCAACGCTAAAACGGGAAGTCGTGCCGGAGACGTTGAATCATTTTCAACAATTGAACTCCGTTAAAATCCAAGGTGCGCCGACTTTCGGTGGCACTATTGATGACGCTCTCAAAGTGTTAGAACAAAAGGCAAAAGAAATTCTGCCGCGCGACTACTCTATCGACTACACGGGTGAATCTCGCCAATTCCGCAAAGAGGGGAACGTGCTCGTTTATTCGATGTTCCTGGCGCTGGTTGTAATTTATCTAGTTTTGGCCGCGCAGTTCGAGAGCTTTCGCGATCCGCTCATCATCCTGCTCGGTTCTGTGCCCTTGGGTCTGGCCGGCGCGTTAACTTTCTGTTTTCTCGGTTTCACCAGTATTAACATCTACAGTCAGGTCGGGCTTATTACCCTAGTTGGACTGGTGGCTAAGAACGGAATTCTAATCGTAGAATGGGCCAACCGGCTGCAGGAAGAAGGCAAAGATAAGTTCAATGCGATTCTTGAAGCGGCCGGGACACGGCTGCGGCCGATTCTAATGACGTCCGTTGCGACCGTGACCGGTCACTTCCCCTTGATCCTGGTTACCGGACCTGGCGCTGGCGCTCGTAACAGCATCGGTTGGGTTCTTGTAACCGGCATGGTTATTGGAACCACGTTCACCTTATTCGTCGTACCGTCTGTTTACCTGATTCTGGCTAAGAATCACAGTAAGGATCGGGAACGCCGCGGTGAGGTTGCGCCTGAGCCCGAAAGAAAACTTGAACCTGCGCTTGCTTAAAACGCTTCAGACCTTTTTACTGCTGTCCTAGTCGAGAGACTCGTTTTGCTAACGCTTTTGAGAACGGGGTGGGCGTTTCAAGAAGGGCAACGTCAAGGTCGGAATTTGTGTGACCCGGCGCAAATATGGAGCACCGGGAAACCAGTACGGCCATCATCCTGACCAACTGCTCGCAAAATGCGCGAACGGCCAAATGAAGACACGTTTGGCCGTTCTTGTTTCCGGCGCCGGGCCCGCTGTCGCAATCCCTCGAGCAGGTGACACCAGCGGTCATTCGAACGGATAGGACCTATAGGACGGATATATGATTCCACCGGGCACCCTCCCAGTGCCGATCCGGAGGAAATGTGCCCTCCTAGCTCCTGGATTCTGGCTCCTGGCTCCTCTTCGGTTCCGCCCCAAATTTTGGCAGTGGCACTACCGGATTAGAATGCAGCGGCCGAACCCGGTCAAGGATTTGGGGAGTCAAACGTGGGGCTGTCCGGTAGGCAGCAAAGATTATCTCCAGTTTCGCGTCCAGATTATCGACTAGATGCAGAGCCCAAGCTTCGGGCGTTTTGGGTTCTACCGGTGATCCGAACTCTTTCTCTCCGTGGTGCGCGATTACCAAGTGGAGCAGATGCAGCCGCACCAGTTCGCTTTCCGGAGTCAGATCCTTCCAAGATTCGTACTCATTTTCCTGGCGCAATTTTTGCCAGAGCCGGTTTACGAACTCAGCGCCGATACTGATGTGACCGAGGAGTTCGCCGTACAAATCGTAAGGCATCTGAAGGCTTTCCTTCGGGAAGCTGTTCTCCCACATTTTGCCTGCGTCGTGGAAAAGAACTCCGGCGAGAAGAAGATCACGATTGAGGGCAGGATAAGTGCCGGCGATTGCATCTGCCGTGCGCAACATTTGGGCGACATGTTCGATTAGGCCGCCACGACGCGCGTGGTGAACGGCTCGAGCGCCGGCTGCCCTCCGGAATCGCTCGCCAAATTCGGTCAAAAACAACTCTCCCAACCGGCGGAGCCGTGGGTCGGCGATCGATTCGATCGCGCTGAGTATCTCTCCGTAATCTCGCTCCTGGCGCTGGCGCAATTCATCTGGACCTTCAAATAGGACTGCTTTCTCTTCGGCTGTGAGACTTCGTATCTGCCAATTTCGTATCTCAATTCCATACGAACTGCCGCTCCAGAACTCGCCCTCGATACAGACGGCGGCGCCGGCACCAGCTTCACTACAGAAACCGAACGCGGGATGGTCATTCCAGACCCGAATGGTGAGTGAACCGACGAGGTCCCGTACCACAAGCTCGAAGTACGGTTTCTGATCCCGGGTCTGCTTTTCAGTGATGCTCTCGACTTGTCCAAAAACTGCGGCTGCCACGGAGCCGTTAAATACCCGCGTTTTCAGCTCTTGGATCGAGATAGGGGACGTCATTGGAAAGGAGTTCAGGAGTTCACAAGGAAGTTGCAGGAATTCAGGAGGTCTCCGGAAAAACCGACAACGGTTTGTTTCTTTAAATAGAATAGCCAGAATACGGCCCCGGAGCATGCAAATCAACGAGCCGGTGCGGAAGAAGCTCCTGCTCGTCCAGAGACGCCTGCAGCCAGAAAACCGCCGGGTAAAAGAAACACGGACGAGCGGGAGCTCGTCCCTACCGGCTCGTTTGACGTTCATCCTGGTCTTGTGAAACTACTGCATGGAAAAAGTAAATGTGGGTCTCGTGGGCTTGGGTTGGCCGGGACAGCGACATGCCGAAGGAGTTCAAGGGAGCGATTTGGGAAACCTTTATGCAGCCTGCGACTTGAACGGGGCGCGGCGAGAAGCTTTTGCGGCCAAATATGCGCCCAAGCGGCTGTTTGCCGATTACGATGAGATGCTCGCGGATCAGTCGGTCCAAGCAGTCGTGATTAGTCTCCCGAACTCGCTTCACTTTCCGGCTACGCTCAAAGCGCTGCAGGCGGGGAAGCATGTTCTGTGTGAGAAACCCCCTACATTGAATGCCGAGCAGATGCGCCAATTGCGAAACGAGGCAGACAGCAGAGGCCTCATCTATTTCTTCGGGCGCCAGATGCGGTTTTCCGGGTCGGTACAAGCCGCGCGTAGAGCAGTCGCCGAACGACGACTCGGTGAGATCTATTTTGCCAAGACGATGTGGGTCAGGTCGCGAGGTACTCCGGGTGGAATCGATGGCTGGTTTACGGATCGGTCGCGCGCCGGTGGCGGAGTCGTCATCGACCTTGGCGTACACGCAATCGACGCGGCTTGGTACCTGATGGGTACGCCCAAACCGCGAACGGTATCAGCTCAAACCTATCAAAAGTTCCCTCAACTTTCGAAGGCCCCCGTCTTCGATGTGGAAGACAGCGCCGACGGGATGATTCGTTTCGAGAACGGCAGCTCATTGCTTTTCGAGGTGTCATGGGCAGCGAACCTTCCAGATGATATCCCCCTAGGAAGATCGGGTAGCCGAGAACTTTTCTCGACGGTCCTCTACGGACCAAAAGGGACCATCCGAATCATCGATGTGTTACAGCTGCATCCCAGCGAAAAGATCCCTGCGCTCACTTTATTCGAGGACCGGGACGGCAAACTGGAAACCGTCGAACTACCGTTTGTGCCGGTACCGCATGAGTTCGTCCCGCAAATGGAGAACTTTCTCCGGGCGATCAACGGGGTAGAACCGCCGATTAACAGCGCGATCCAAGCCGTGAAATTGATGGAGATCCTCGATGCGATCTACGAATCGAGCCTCAAGGGGAGTGAGGTCGTTCTTTCCTGAGACTAGCGCCCCGGCAGAGAAAACTCCTCTGCAACGGATGCACCATGCGCGAGCCTATCGAAGCGGAGCCATCCGACACTGCGTTCGCTGCCGGGTGGCAATTCCATTTGGGAACCATCGATCCGCGTGAACACGGCACGCTCGTTCTTCGTAATAACTGTCCAACCGGGTAGCGCATCGAACGCGACGATGGATGCTCCGGTCCAAGTGACGGTAACTCTTGCGCCGACTTGTTTGTCAGCTTCACCGGTGTTTTTGACTGAAATATCGATCGGATTGTCGCCGCGTTGCACCGCTTGCAGTTGATGTGTCGGTTTTCGCCCAGCCATTACCGCTGTAAGAGTAGGCCAGCGCCAGTTTCGTTGATCGGTCGCGACCGGTATGCGATACCAGATTAGCTCTTTCAATTCTCGCGGCCGGCTGGAGAGCAATTCGTTGACCAATGTGGCCGTATCATCGGCATCCGTTGAGAACTCTAGGGTGCGCGTGCCTGGCGGCCAGGCAAGGTCGACGCCGTCCATGAGAACTCCCACCAATTTTCCAGACCCATCGTAGCCGGCCAAACAACGGTAGGTAGGGAGCGCGACAGAAAACGGGATCTGGAAGCTACCGGCCTTTTGGATCCACTTCCGGGCTAGACCTGTGTCCAATAAAAACGACTGTCCAGATTGGGTCGAGACCGGAACCGAATGAACCTGAAGCACAAAACCGTCGGCGAGCCGAACCAGAGGTGACAATTCCGGCTCATTTAGCCAGGCCGGGAGAGCGGTGATTACAAAACGAGTCGGCAAAACCGCCGTTCGCACGGCTTTCAGCCAGAGGGTGTAGCCGCTCAATTTCTTTTGAGCACAATCGAAATCGAGCTGGAATTCTGAGATGGTTAGTCCGTGAGCTTTGGCGTCAGTCATCAGAGATTTGACAACGCCGGTGATGTAGTTCGCGGTGGAATCGTCTTCGGAGAACGGGCCTGGGTAGGGTGCAATTCGCAGCGCTAACGCTATCGGTTTCTGGGCCTTCTTAAGAGTTGGCCAATCGATGTTCGCTCGGTTCGTTGCGGGTGCCGAGCCGTTCCACAGAATTTCGGCGCCAATGATCACCATTCCGTCCATCCGTTTCTCAGCCTCTTGCGCGGCGGCCAGGACTGCCGGGTTCCACGCTCTTTGCCAAAGATATCCGCGCTGTGATAAAGGCCCGCTAGCAGTCGTCGTTGACGGGTGACATCCGAACAGGCCGACCAATGCTAATGCGATAAGACTCGACAAAAAAAAATGTGCGAGGCGCTCAGCACCTGAAGGTGGGTCGTCTGGCGGCAGGGTATGCACGTCATTATGAAGCAAAATAGTGAAATCCCGTTCCCGGGCAGCCGCTGCGCACGAGACGACCGAGGTATTCAACACATGACCGGTCACTGCGTAGTGATCCCGAGATCCTTGTGAAACTTATCTTCCGCGGCGGCTTGTTCCTCCGACCAGGGTCCGGTCTCGTTTACAAACCAATGTTTGGCGAGAGCTAAACGTCCGATCTTCGTCTTGGGAGCACGCGTTTTGAGGATCTGAAAGTAACGGTCTCCGATCTTTTCATCGCGGTCTTTAACCCACGATCCCGCAGTGTTGAGCACATCCGCTAGTTCCTCCGAATTATCTTCCAAAAGATCGGCGGCACGCATCGCCAAAGCCCCGGCGATCACCCGGTAATGAAAGCGTAAATCCGGACTCGTCTTCGTCTTGCTCAACCTTTGTAGCTCCTCTTTCGTAGGTCTCAAAGCGATAGGTTTTTTCGTGGTTTTTTCATCGCTGGCGGACGGGATTTCATAAAACCCGGTTTGCTGTTGTTTTGCCAGGTCCGGAACTTCAAAATCGCCGCCCTGAGAAAAACCATCCGGCGCTCCCTCGGTTCCCATTATTTCCATCCCGTCATATCGCGCTATCCATGCGGCTTTGAACCAAGATTGGGCGCGCTCACGCTTGGACAATTTCTGATCGGCTCCGGCATTGAGCGCCTTAACATACTCCGCCAGCACTTTGTCATACGGTGGTTTTAGATATTGAGCTGCCTCGTTGTATCGGTCTTCGCGAACGAGCCGGCGTCCAAGCAAGTAGCGCAATCGCACAATCGCAAAATCGTCAGTGCCTTCGGGCGGTTTTCCTTGGGGGACCGGTTGGCGATCTACGAAGGTCTTCAGTTCTTCCGTGGTCAAGATCCGTTCCGCAATAAAGGCAGCATCACTCCAGAGTCCTCCAACTGCGAACTCGCCAATAAAAGTGTTATCGTTGCTTCCACCTTTGAGCATGGTCTCCAGGGCTGGAATAAACTGCGCCTGCTCAAGCTGCAAACCGCCGAGATCGCCGCTAGCCGATTCGTCAAAGGACCAATGACCTCCGTCTTCATCAAAATCGTGATTCGCAGTCCATCCGGTGTAGGCGCTGACAGGGACGATCGCCTGCTGAGCCTGAGTCATGGCCTTGGCTGCTTCATTCAATTTGCCGGCGCGCCGCAGCAACTTTGCGCTCAGCCACAGGCCGGCAGGACTGTTCGGATCGGCTAGCTTTAACCAGCGTTCGGCTCCTTTATAGTCTCCGTTAACATAGGCAACCCAACCGAGATAGTCGGCGTGCTCCACGTGCTCGATGTGCTCTTCATTTATGATGGTGAGCCAACGCGCGCACCGAGTGGGGGTTTGCTCTTGACCTCCCGACTGGGATTCGGTTTGGGCATCAGAAACCAGATCAGGGTCTGACTCTGTTGCTAAGATGTGGACCGTCACCAACTGCCGCAGCAACGGATCCTTTGCTGCTTCTTTAAGAGCAAGGAGCGTCTTGGCGTCTTCTGCTTTCCGGCGTTCGTCTGTCCACTGGCTGGAATCTTCCTCGGATGCGGGGCCGTAGTTCAGCATCCCATCAACAAAGGGACGATCCGGTATCAGCGCTTTCAATGATACGATCGCTCCATTGTCACCCAGCGCCAGTTGGGTCAGGAAAAGCTCGGCGGCTTTTGACGGATGATTCTGCTTTAATTCGCTTCGACCTTCCCACCCGTAACTATCAGCTGCCAATCCCAAAGAATCCACAAATCCGGCATTGGCGAATTCCCGGGCGGTTTGGAACCATTTCACGGCTTGCGGATCACCCATTTTCAACGCGGCCTTTCCTAGCATAAAAGCCGCCCACACCGAGCGGTAATGCCGTTCTTCAGCCGGTCGTTTCAACAAGGTTTCCCAGGCAGCACGCGCTTCTTGCCATTGGCCAAGCTTGTACGCGAATGCCCCTTTATGATAGTCAGCGAACTCCGAAGGAAATTCTTCCGGCAACGATTCAGTGGTCTTGTCGTCTGCAGCCGCGATGAACTTGCGTACTGCCTCATGCTGGGCAGTGGCTTGAGCTGGGTCAGCCGGCTTGATCTTGCCTTCCTTGATCGCAGCCGCGAAGTCTTGACTGTCGGCAGTAGCTGTCAACTCAGCACCTAACGCGTTGATGCCCTCCTTGGTGTTCTCCTCGCCAGGTTTGACTTCTTGGCCTTCGCTATTGCGAATAGGGATCCTTTTTTCAATTGGTTTATAATTTCGCGCTAGCCGTTTGACCTCGACGTCCCAATAAAATTCCGGCGAACGCAAAATGTTCTTTCCACCTTCATCAAGATACACCTGCGGTCCGTAGAAGCCCGTGGCGTTGCTATGCCGAACGACAGCCGCTGCGAGCACTGTTAGTAACATCACTCGCAAGCGAATAACTTTCGCTGTTCGTGAAAGGTGAAAGGCAGTATGTAAAAGATATCTGGAGGTGCGTTGCATCGCGCTAACCTCTCTAACTCTATTCTTTCTTAAGCATTACGCTTACGGCAAACCCTCTCTTGCCACTAACATCGAAGCGGAATTTTCTCGGTCGAAGAGGTATTCTTGGGGTGATACAGGCTTGCCAGGGCGGCACTATGACTGCTTAATTTTCTGGGGAAGTGTGGATGCTGACGGGCTCTAATTGCAGCCCGGACGATGTCTCACGAACTCGGACGGATTGATTCAAAGAAAAAAAGACATCTCCTTTGTGATCGCCACTGGTCCCTTGTCCCAAAATGGTAAGGTTGACCACGCCGGCATCGGTCACGGTTGCTCCCGAGATGTCAATACTTCCGTTGTACTGTTGACCTTTGTGCGTTGCCAGAAAACTTTGCGCCATTTTCTCCGAATATTTGCCTAAATCAACGGGCCCCAAAAGATTGCCCGCGCCTGAGATTTTCCCCGCCGTACAGCGATTGTATCCCCATTTCCAGCTTGTCACTTCAACAAACGTTTTCGAGTCCGGCGACCAGGTTACATCGCATTGGTCGTGGTTGTACCGTTGCCTGGTTCCAAAATAGTCCCCGCCCGTTGTACCGACAATCTGGCTTGTCGTAAGATCAACGATATAATTGACGATCCTCCCGTAGGCCGAATCAGGAGGCTGATCGTCGGGCTGCCATCCTTTGGCGGAATAGGTACCCGGAAAATCTGGGTCCTTGAGCCCTTCCCAATCGATGTCGTTACCAGTGAACCCCAGCGCGACCGCATAACGACCGTCGGGTGATGCAGTATCATGGATTACTCGGTATTTCGCTGAATCTCCGGTCAATCCCGCAAAAGGATCAAATTCTGGTGGTCCGGCTTGTCTTAGCGTTGAGGCAGTTTTTTCCGGTTCGGACAAGAAATTGTACTCCGCCACCGCACGCTGCTCTTCGGTGCGATCATCCATTGGTTGCTTCGAAAGGTCGACTGTGGTGTTCGGAAGGCGAGCCGTGTCCGGCGTCTCCCCTTTCTTGAAGCTGCCGCTCTTTCTCAACTCCCGCAGAAGTTTTCCATCGTTTCCAAAGTACTGGCGTGATTCGTCTACCTGGGTTGCGCCATCACGCCGAGTCGTTTCTTTGCGGCTAAAAACAAGCAACGCGCCGGGGTCATCAAAATCTAAAGAAAAATATTCTGTCAACTCGCGTCCCGCCGAACTTACGCGCTCGACCGCGACTTTTATCGGGTCATCGGCTCCGTTGTACCAGGCTTGCTCAACCGTTGTATCTCCTTCAGATTCCGTCTTTCTGGAGTACCGAATGGAGCGATCGAGCTGAGCTTCGACTTGCTGATACCGCTGCATTAACTCCTTAACCGTATCGTCGGACTGCGTTGCGAACGAAGCTTTGTCTCCCAGGGCGATTATCAGCAAAAGGTAAAAACAGCTATTTCTATTCACAGTGATTCAAGGCCCGGCGATTAGTGAGTGCCTGAGGGAGGCATAACCGATGACTTATTTCCCGCGACGAAAACCAAGAGCTTAGCGTTGAGTTTTGCGCGACTACCTAACCAGGAATGTGATTGCAAGGGGTTCTCCGAGTTGTCCCCTCCATGCGACCTCTAGTCCATCCTGGGGAAAACTCAGCGCCAGGTCAATCACAATGACTTCTAACTGAATGCAACACGCGGTGGCTAACGCCGCCCGAGTTTTGTCGTTGATCATCCGGGATTCAAGCCACCTCATACCGCCTGCCGATACAGCTTGTTTATTATGAGGCGTGCCTGGATCTGTCGTTAGCGACGGCACGCGAGCGACAGCTTAAGACCGGTTTTGGCCGAGCATATTTGAAGAGACGTCTTTCTCTGCCATAGGCCCACTGTCAAATCTCAGGATTCCGCGCCCTGGTACAGAAAAGATGGTTGAAAAAGGCAACGATTAGAGTTACCGGAGCAGCTTCGACCCAAGACGCGCGGTTAGCTCAGTGGTAGAGCACTACCTTGACACGGTAGGGGTCACAGGTTCGAACCCTGTATCGCGCACCATGCCGACCGTATTCCGCTTTCGTGAGATCAGCGCGGAATTTATCCATTTCAGGCTTCCCGACCGCCCCGATGGTCTGTGCCGAATTTTGCTAGTGTCTCTCTGTAGGTACTAGATTTCCAATACTTGCAGCACAAATTCGAACCCTCTATCGCGCATTTGCGCAAGGGAATCAACGAGTTACGCTAGAAGCTAGTCTATCCAATATCGGCCCGAGTGGCTTGATATGATACCCTTAGCGAAGACATCCGAGCATTTTTCTTCTAATCGAAGCGCCACCGTCCCGAGTGGGCTCGCACGGGTCTTCAGCGTGTTAGTACAGGTGTTCGCAATGTTTTTGCCCCATCCCGCAAAACGCTTTTTGTTACGTTCCGCGCTGGGTTGGTCAATCGGCAAGGACACAAAAATCGGTTGCTCAATCATTTTATGCGCCCAGGTACGCATTGGAGAGAATTGCCAGATCGGACATTTCAACCTTTTCCGCGACTTGCAGACGCTTGAGATCGGCAACGAAACCAAGGTTTGCAACCTGAACCATTTTATGGCCAGTAAACACAGGGGTTGGCCGGACGGGTTCGCGATCGGAGGGAATTCTCAAATAACCAGTCGCCACTTTTTTGATTGTTCGGGCGGGATAAGAATTGGGCATGGATGTCTTATCGGAGGCCGGGATTCGCAATTTTGGACGCATTTTTTCATTTCCCACGACGGGGTTAGCCGAATCGAATGGCGTGAGTTAACGATCGCCGACCGCTGCTACGTCTGCGCGCGAACAACGCTTGTGTACTGTAAAATACCATCCGATTGCGTCGTTGGCGCAGGAGCGGTGGTGACCAAAGACTTTTCCAAAGAGGGAATCGGACTGCTGCTGGCCGGAAATCCGGCCACGATAAAGAAGAGATACGCCTTACCGCCAATAGCGACTCGCTATGATGTTCCAGACCTCAATGAGTACGACGGTGCTCACCTTTCGTGAGTTATCCGCTAACGATCAATGAGCGTTTGCGCCGCTAAGACAACTCTTCGCGAGATTTGCGCGCAAGAACGTGGTCGAGAAACGGCTGTTTATAGGTTTCGAAGACCATATTAATGATCGCGGCGTCGTCGGCATAGCCGACCCCAGAGATCGTGTCAGGGATGATATCGACGCCCTTCCGGAGGTACGAGAGGGCGAACGCTGCCTCCGCGATTGCGGTATAAGGGATGTCAGGACTCAGTCCTGAATAAAAATCCTCAATTAATTGGGCCAGGAATTCCACTTGGTCCGGCAACTGAGGAAACTCAGTCACCTGGGTGGCCATAAGCCGAATTTCAGGTAGATGCCGAATGAGGCGCCCCAAGCCCGCCGGCGTTACCCGGCGCGCGCCGTCGACGATGAACTTTTCTAGGTCCTGTCTCATTCTTGGCTGAGAGTATCATAACGGGTCTGCGGAACTCACCGCTTTTCTTTCGGATCTCGAGCAAGTCATCCACAGCACTGGAGGGGAGCCGCTTTGGATCATGCCCGAACACCCCCCGCGATATATGTCTCGGCGCGTGTACCACCCAAACTCTCTTTAAACAGGCGGCTCCCGCGAACGTTTCGACGTATGGTTAGGTTTATCGGGGGTCTTGGCCGGATCAAGAGTCTCCGAGCGGTCGGATGAGACAAACATCGCGCTGGATAATTTCCGGGAGCCGCCTGTTTAACTCGATGTTTAGGCCTTACCCGCACCGATGCGAACTATGCGGGCATTTTTGGAACGGGCCAAAGCGGCTCCCCTCCAGGCCGTGGGCCATTCGGCACTTGTGTTCAATAGCGGAACGAGAAGCCGGCGTCTGATTGCTGGCTGTGTCCCATCCTCAGCTCGACGACCCGATCTTCGTGCTGATCTCGCGAGCTCTGGCCAGAGCCTCTGGGAGTTTGGAGACGTCCTTGCCTACGCCTCTAGCCAAATCCGGTTTGCCGCCGCCTTTGCCATTTAGAATTGCAGTCAGCTCCTGCACCAGTTTTCCGGCTGGTTGATCCTTCATCACAGAGGGGCCGCAAAAGGCGAGCACATGAATCTGGTCGGGTTGTTTACCGAAAAGCACTGCCAGACCGTCAAACTTCTTCGCCTTGAGGGCGCCGGCGATCGCTTGCAGGAAATCGCCGGTAACGTTTTCGATTGATTGGACTAGTTTGCCCGATCTGAGGTCGAAGTTGCTCAGATATTGCTCCGCCTCGCGTTGCATCGCCTGGGAGCGCTCCTTCTCAACCGTCTTCCGTAAGTCGAGGAGTTGTTGCTGCAAATCGTCCGCGCGTTTGTTCTCTTTCTCAAGTTGAGCCCGCAAATACTGCAACGCGGTTAATCCAGTCAAAGCTTCCACCCGCCGGACACCAGCGGAGATAGCGCCTTCGGTGGTGATGACAAACAGGCCAATCTCTCCGGTCCGACGGACATGGGTGCCACCGCACAGCTCCATCGAATAACCGTCCAATTGACCGGCTACACCGCCGATCTGAACGACGCGAACCGATGCCCCGTATTTTTCACCGAAGAACTGCATGATTTGGGGTCGTTGCTTCACTGCATCGTAAGGGAACTCTTGCCAGGTGACCGAGTCATCCAATGTCACTTGTTTGTTGACCAGCTGTTCAACCGAGCGGACCTGGTCCGGCGAAAGTGCATTACTATTGAAGTCGAACCGCAAGTACTCTGGTCCGACGTAGGATCCTTTCTGCGTGGCATCCTTGCCTACGACTTGGTGGAGGGCCCAGTGCAGCAAATGAGTCGCCGTATGATTAGCCTCGATTAACCGGCGGCGTTTCAGGTCAATCTTGAGTTTCACCTGATCGGGCGTCTGAAAATTTGAATCTCCCGGCAAGCTCAAGTAAAACGTTCTGCCTTGTTTCACCACTCCGCTCACCGGCAATTTGCGCCCCGTCGAAGTTACTAGCTCGCCCGTATCACTGACTTGTCCGCCCATCTCCGCATAAAAGGGAGAACGATCAACGGCTACCAACACCTCTCCCTTCTGCGGAAGTGCAGAGACAGCCGTGGCATCAGATTCCGCCGAAGAAAACCCGACGAACTCGGTGGGAACCGATTCTTCCGCTGCAGAGACGATCGACTTTTCTTGTGCGGCCCGGGACCGCTCCCGCTGAGCGTCCAGAAAACGGTCGACGGCTTGCAAATCCAGGGTCAGACCTCGTTCCCGGACTAGAACCTCCGTAAGATCGACCGGGAAACCGTAGGTGTCGTATAGCATGAACGCCGTCTCTGGTGAGAATTCTCCGGTTGGATGCTCTCGGAGATGATCTTCGAAAATGCGAAGGCCGCGATCCAGTGTTCGGTTAAACAGAGCTTCCTCGTCTGCTAGAATTTGGGTGATTTTTTCCTGGTTCGCGGTGAGCTCTGGGAAAACGTTTCCAAATTCCGCTACGACCGTGGGCGCTAGTTTCGCGAGAAAACCAGCCGAACCGAACCCGAGGTCGCGTCCAAATAGGACCGCCCGGCGCAAGATCCGTCGGATAACATAGTTCCGATCCGTGTTGCTCGGGATTATGCCGTCCGCAATTGCAAAACAAAGTGTGCGGATGTGATCGGACACGACACGAAAGGCGACATCGATCTTTTCTTGCTGGCTCAGATTGTTCCGGGTCGCGGGAAGGGTCGCGCGGTACTGTGCTCCGCTCCGTTCGCTAATGGTCCGGAAAATAGGCCGAAAAACCTGGCTTTCGTAGTTAGAGCTAGGTCGGGAAAAATCGACTAGACCTTTGCTACACTCGATGATACCGCCCACCCGTTCGAAACCCATTCCGGTGTCAACGTGCTTCATGGGAAGCGGCGTGTAAGTGCCATCCGGGTTAGCGTTGAACTGTATAAAAACCAAATTCCAGATTTCCATACAGGAGGCATCTCCCTGGTTCACCAGGCGGCCTTGAGTATCACCGGCAGGAGTGAGGTCCATGTGAACCTCCGAACAGGGACCGCAGGGGCCCGTTTCTCCCATCATCCAGAAGTTGTCTTTTTTATTGCCGGAGACGACATGCACCTTTGGATCTAGACCCGCGCGGGAAAACAGCGCGCTCCACTTTTCGTGCGCTTCCGTGTCGAACGACGGCGGGTCTTCGGGGCCAGGACTGTAGACGGTTGCATACAGTCGCCCGGGCGGAAATTGCCAGCGTTCGACCAGAAGTTCCCACGCCCATTCAATCGCCTCCTTTTTGAAGTAGTCGCCGAAGCTCCAATTACCGAGCATTTCGAAGAAGGTGTGGTGGTAGGTATCGAATCCGACATCGTCCAGATCGTTATGCTTACCACCGGCTCGAATGCATTTCTGCGTATCCGCCGCTCGGGGCGGACTAAAAGGAGCTTTCTCCTGTCCTAAGAAATAAGGGACAAACTGATTCATACCGGCATTCGTGAACAGAAGGTTCGGCGAAGCCGGCAATAGGCTCGAGGACGGCACGATGGTGTGCTGCCTTTCCTGGAAGAAATCCAGAAAAGATTGTCTTACTTCAAATGCGGTCTTTGGCGTCAAAATCTTAGTCATACTTCATGGCCGGTAATCGTACGGATCGCCGGCGAAATGCCTCGATGCTGCCGGAGGAACGTCTGCTGGCGCAGGCAGTGTCGTTCAGGAATGAATGCGCATCGACTAGCGATGCGCTAATGCTTATGAGCATCACCGTCCAATGCGGCCTTCACGATCTCCTCGACCTCCGCGTAAAGTTTCCGGTCTGCTTTCAGTGTCTCCTTAGCTGCATCTCTACCTTGAGCAAGCTGCTGGCCTTTGTACGAAATCCAGGAGCCACGCTTTTCCAAAATATTTTTCTCCAGGGCAAGATCCAGCAATGCGCCGACGTTCGAGATGCCCTCATTATACATGATATCGAATTCGGCTTCGGTGAATGGGGGAGCAACTTTGTTCTTTACGATCTTCACTTTGGTGCGGTTGCCCACGACGGTCCCATCAGTCTGCTTGATGGCGGTGATCCGCCGGATGTCAACGCGGACGCTCGAATAGAATTTTAAAGCCTTTCCTCCCGGCGTTGTTTCCGGGTTACCAAACATGACCCCGATCTTTTCCCGAATCTGATTCGTAAAAATGCAGCAGGTACGGGCTTTTGCGATAAGAGCGGTGAGCTTTCGCAGGGCTGCACTCATGAGCCGGGCTTGAGCTCCAACCGTGGCGTCCCCGATCTCGCCTTCGAGTTCAGCTTTAGTCACCAAGGCGGCCACCGAGTCGATCACGATCACGTCCAACGCGTTCGATCGCACTAACGTTTCGCAAATCCTCAATGCTTCTTCACCTGAGCTTGGCTGAGACACCAACAAGTCGTCTAGATTCACGCCTAATCGCTTGGCGTACTGCGGATCCAACGCATGCTCGACATCGATAAAACCAGCGAGACCGCCTTGACGTTGTGCTTGCGCAATAACGGTCAACGTCAATGTCGTTTTACCTGAGGATTCCGGGCCAAAAATCTCCACCACTCTGCCCCGGGGAAATCCGCCTACGCCCAACGCTCGATCAATTAAGATGTTCCCGGTTGGGATAACTTCGACCGCGGTCACTCGGTCGTCACCGAGCCGCATGATCGCACCTTCTCCATAGTCCTTGGCGATTTGTTGCAACGCCAATTCCAAGTTCTTCTTGCGCGCAGTGTAAACGGGATCGACCGCCTCGACCTCGGAGTTTTTCGCAGCCATTTCCGAGATTATAGAGCAAGACGTGGAAAACCAAACAAAGAAAGCCAGAGAAATCCGGTCGGCCGATTTCTTGGGTTACTGGTTGTAGCCGCCCGTGAAGCGCTGCCTCGCTTGCGAGGCCGACTTAGCCGCGTAGCGGCGAAATATTTATAGCCCAGGGTGAGTCTGCGAGTCCTGGGGTATGCGATCCAAAATGCAGCAGCGCTGAAAGCGCGTAAGAAGCGGGGTGTGTGCGGACACGCCACGATCACACATCGCATTTCAGCCATGCGTAAACACGAACGCAAATTCTGCGGCGCTTACAGTGCTGAATCCTTTTTTTAAACGCGTACCTAGGGCTACGCCCTAGTCTATAAATATGCCGCCGCTACGCGGCTAAGTATCAGCCTCGCAAGCGAGGCAACGCTCCACGGTGGCGATCCTTGGTGATCCCTTTTGGCAGACCATTTAGTTGATGCGCTTAGCCGGCGACTTCGACAATCAGTTTGCCCGTAGTGGCTCTCGATTCCAAGTCGCGATGTGCTTGAGCAACCTCTGCGAGCGGGTATCGCTTTTCGATTCTTAGACGAAGCTTTCCGTTGTGTACCAGCCCTAGGATCGTGCCTGAACGCTGAAGAAGCTCTTGCCGATCTGCGCAGTGGTGAGCCAGGCTAGGTCGGGTCAAAAAGAGAGAGCCCTTTTCAGACAGAATGATGGGATCGATAGGCGGAACCTTGCCGCTGGATTGACCGAATAGGACCAACGTCCCGCGCGGCCGCAGCACCTCGAAGCCGCCTTCATAGGTGGTAAGCCCCACCGAATCGTAAACCACGTTGACCCCTTTGCCGCTCGTCAGCTCTTTAACCCGGGCGACAAAGTTTTCGTCCTTATACAGGATGGTTTCGTCTGCACCGGCTTGCTTGGCCAATTTCGCTTTGTCGGCGGTCGAGACCGTCGTGTAGACGGTGGCTCCTTTCGATTTCAATAACTGAATCAAAAGCAAACCGGTCCCGCCGGCGCCGGCGTGTACCACGGCTACGTCGCCCGATTTTGCCGGAAAGGTACTTTCGGATAAATAGTGGGCGGTCATCCCCTGCAGCATGACGGCCGCCGCAGCGTCAAATCCTACTCCATCGGGAATCGGTATCAGTCTTGCGGCCGGAACAATCGCGTACTCGGCGTATGCGCCCGCAGCCATCACCCAGGCGACTCGAGTTCCAGGAGTCAGGTCACACCCGGGTCCGGCATTTTCTACCGTGCCGGCGCCTTCCATTCCGGGCGTGTATGGAAATGTCACTTTGTAAATCCCGGTCCGTTGATAGATGTCGATGAAATTGATTCCGGCTGCTATGACACGGACCAGAGCCTGATTCTCGCCTGGTTTCGGCTGCGGAGCTTCATCGAGCTGCAAGACCTCTGGACCACCGAAGGTATGGATACGAACCGCTTTCATTTGACTGATCAGTCAACCGCGCCTTCGAGTTGGTCAAGCTCTAGATATTAAGAAACGAGTTACCGCGAAGCGATTAAGGCTCGGTTCGCCCACGGTAGTGAGCGCGCCCTGGAGGGGAGCCGCTTTCGCCTGTGTCCGTTCGAGCGCCACAAATTTAGCGCACACCGCGTATGCCGACTGCAAACCGTAGTTAACAAGCGGCTCCCGCGAACGTCCCCTGATTTTGCCACCACCACCGGCGTCCTAGAACGGGCTGTCACTGCGAGTGAAGTCACGCCGTGGGTCGCTTCCGGGAGCCGGTCTGCTAGCCATATTGGTAGGCGTCCTCGGCTCTGATTCCTCCGTTCTTTTCGCTAGGCGTTTGAACGGGCAAAAGCGGCTCCCTCCAAAGAGAGAGAGGCGGCTTCGATCGACAAACAAAAACCCGTCCGGGAAAATCCGGACGGGCCATCTTGCGAAGAAAATCTAAACCAGCAATTACTCGAGCGTGATTCGTCGAGGTTTCAGCTGTTCAGCCTTCGGCAGATTCACGGTTAGAATACCCTGGTCGATGCGGGCCGAAATCCGGTTGGCATCGATTGACGGATCGAGTTCGTACACTCGGCGATACGAGAGCTGACGCGTCTCCCGGTGCAATGCTTCTGCACTCTCACTCGAAGCTTGCCGTTCTCCGACCAGCACAAGCTTGCCATCTTCAACGGTAACCCGAATGCCATCCCGGTTGACCCCTGGCATTTCCGCATAAAGAACGTATCCCGAGTCCGCCGTCTCAATATCGACGTACGGAGCAACGTAGGCAGTATGCTCGGTCGTCGGCTGACCTGACCTTTGATTCTCTTGAGAAACGATGTTCATAGTCTTTTTCTTTTTGGTTTGGAGCCGAGCGCCCGCTCGGCTCCAATTACACCCCATTAACCAACGGAAACCTCGATTTGCTTCGGCTTGGCCTCTTCAGCCTTCGGCAAAACAACCTTCAGGATACCGTCCTGATAAGTCGCTTTCACTTTATTGCCGTCGACGCTGGCGGGCAGCGTAACACTGCGCTGGAAACGACCGAAGAAACGCTCGTTTTTATAGCCTTCCTCACCTTTCTTCTCCTGCTTCCGCTCTCCCGAGATGGTGAGAACGCCGTCGTGCAGTGACAGTTCGATGTCCTCCTTTTTCAGGCCGGGCAACTCGACGACCACAGTGAATTGGTCATTGTCCTGGTACACATCCAGAGCCGGAGTCCAGCGATGGAAAGAGCCGGGCGTGCGAAAAGCCGGGCCGAATGAGCTATCGAATAAGCGATCCAGTTCGCCGCGAAGCACGGCGAAACGGTCGACAGCCTGTGCTAGATCTGAGCCACCTTGGTTGTGATAGCGGATTATATTCATGGGTTTGAAACTCCTTTGGAAAACCTTCATTTTACGCTAGAGAAGAAAAGCTTGAGGCATGCCAGGAATACGATATGAATGGAAGTATCAGGGAATCAGTCAGTTATGACGATTGAGGTTAGTCCTGTATCAGGAATGTGCGCCAGGTCGTCACACTACTGGACCGATCCGTCCACCGTAAGCGCCAGATTGGCGCAATCTCGGATCGAAGCCTCAGCCGGGCCGAGTCTTATTATCCCTTCGGAGTAAGTCCGACTGTCGCGGTGCCAACAGGGCTTGGAAGCTCGTCGCACCACTTCCTCCTCAGAACGGATTTGTGCCTAGGGATACTCGAAGCCCGAACTTCAACCCCTTGCTTCTTCAGTGTTACAAGTTGGTCCGCCCCGATGTATCGTTACAACCTGTGGTTTAGCCAATCGCCGAAACATCAACCCTTCTTCAACGGAGCGACGGAGGCTTTACGCAAAAGCTTAGCGGATGCCGAGTTTTGGGCGGGCGAACAGCACTTGAAACCTGCCGGTGCACGCATTTTTACTCAAACTTCTGCTGATTACTTCATCGATGCCATCAAGAACCACGAGCTGTAAATGCCGGCAACGCCGTGAACAGCCCAAGACGATCGCCCGGTCGAGCTTCTCGGCCGCGGAGCTTGCCGCTTCCCTATGATGGTGCCGCTAGTTGGATGCCTCTTATTGGTTGTACTGGCTGCAATTCGAGTACCGTCAGGAATCGGGCGGATGCCACGCTGGTATAGCCTTCTGGTGCCGCTCGGACTTTGGTTGGTAATCATCAACCTATCGATGCCGCTCCCGAAATCGTATCCCGATTCGCCGGCTCCCGGGCTGGTGTTACAAGCGGTGCAAAAGCTAGACCCAGGAGCATTGGCGGGAATTCAGTACGTGATCATCGTTGAGGGGAGCAGCGTGACTTGGAACGGTTTTGATGGCGAGCGCGTGCAGCGAGTGCTCGCGGAGAATGGTCTCCCTTCGCTTGTGATTCAACTGTCATTCGCCGGCGCAAACCATGCAGAAAGATACGAATACCTGAAAGAGTTTGTGGAAGCCTTGCGGCCGGATCAGCTCGATGCTCTTCGCCGGGTAAAGCTAATTCTTTGCCGGGAAGTCGAGCTCGGTTATGACAAAAACCCACTAAACAATTTCCTGAGAAATGGATCTACCGGGCGCTCTCTCCGATATCTTGATCCGCCAAACGTGCCGATGTTTTTTTCGTGGTTAGCCCTAAAGTATCGTCCAATCGACTGGATTAGAGAGCATACGCTTCTCAGCAACCTGACCGGATGCGTACTGTTCAATCTGTTCCACGTCGGTTATGTGCCCAGGATAGAAAGTCTAACCGCCCCGGCTAAGACTGAACCTTTTATTCCCAATCTTACCCAGAGCCCCGGATTCGCCCCGGGCGGCTCACTCGATAGCGTCCACGATTGGCCACTAGATAAACGTTTAACCTCAATGTTTGCGGAGAATCTGGCTTGGCAGAAGAAAAGGGACCAGGATTTCAGAGACGCGTTCCGAGGCCTGATCAAATCGGAATATTTCTTTGCCTTTCCCAGCTGGTCGAAGCAAAACGCCGATTACAACATTTGGAAGCGCCGGCAACCGGGCAACGAGCGGTTCTTTGATGGGGATGCTACACGATTAATAGACGAATTGAATTCACCATCGCTCTGGTACGATCAACTTCACTTACAGCAAGCCGGAGCAGAGCTCTACTCCGACGAATTTGGCAAATACCTGGTCGAACGGATTCAATCGAAGAGCCTTTAAATGCTGTTCAACTCGGGATCCTTCTTCTGTTTTCTGCTGTTGGTATTGCCAACCTATTGGCTGTTGCCCTCTAACTTCCTGCGAAAAGTATTGTTAGTCGGGGCCAGCTTTGTTTTTTACGCCTGGTGGGACTGGCGCTTCTTGGGGCTGCTTAGTTTTGTTATTTTGTCGGTCTTCTTCGGCGCGCGATTTGTCCTGTACGAACGAAGAAAAGGGAACCGGCGCCGGGCTTTGATTTATTTGTGGTGCTGTCTCGGCGTTGAGCTCGCTGTCTTAGGCTTTTTCAAATACTTCAATTTTTTCGAAGCTAATCTCGTTTCGGCTCTGCAGGGTCTCGGAATAAATGTCGCGGCCTCGGGCGTTCTTTTTCAGGTACTCCTGCCAATCGGGATCAGCTTCTATACATTCCACGCCATCACGTTGGCTGTAGATACTTTCCGCGGAAATGTGGATCGAGAAGTCTCGTTGCTCGATGTGGCGTTGTACATTGCCTTTTTCCCCCAGCTGGTTGCCGGACCGATCGTTCGCGCCACGGTTTTTCTACCCCAGATAGAAAAGAAAAGAACATTCGACGGAGAGGATCTCTTCGTGGCGATGCAGTCCATCGGCTTCGGGTTCCTGTATAAGGTAGTGTTTGCCGACGCGATTGCCCCATTTGTCGATTCCATTTTTAAAGCGCCGGCGCAGTTCTCCTGGGTTTATCTGCTGGCGGGCGGCTTAGGATTTTACTGCCAGATCTATTTCGACTTTAACGGGTATTCACTGATCGCCATCGGCGTATCCCGACTGTTTGGTTATCGCTTACCAGACAATTTCAACTTCCCCTATTGTGCGACCAGTCTGACCACCTTCTGGCATCGCTGGCATATCTCTCTTTCCACCTGGCTGCGCGATTACCTTTACATCCCTCTAGGTGGTAACCGGGGCACGTTATTAAGGCAGCTCCGCAATCTAATGTGCACGATGCTGTTAGGCGGGCTTTGGCATGGAGCCAGCTGGAACTTCGTCTTGTGGGGTGGCATGCATGGCGCCGTGCTCTGTGCAGAAAAGGCGATCCGGATAGGCCAAACTCGGAAAGAGTATCGGGAGTTTGGGTTGAGTATCGGTCTCGTGTTCGGTTGGGTGGTAACACAGATCATTGTCTTTCTGCTCTGGATCCCGTTTCGGGCATCGAACTTTCAAGACACCTTGAATTTCGTCGGGAATATTTTCTTGCTGAAATCCGGCGCCCCGGAGGCGGAGCATCTGGCCGGGATGATCCCTTGGCTTTTGTTAGTACTACCCATCGTTTGCGATACGTTTGTGGTGCGTTCACTTAGGGTATGGCGCGAGAAACCGGCGCTGAATCCCGAGCTTGCGTTCGCAATCTTGGTGCTGGCCGCGCTCTGTGTGGCGTTGTTGGCTAAGACCGGGTTACGGCCCTTCATCTACTTTCAATTTTAAGCTGCTTGAAAACCAAGGCTTGTGTCCGAAAGTGGATCCCATGAGACAAGAAGCCGATGAACCCCAGGCCCCTGTGTTGGTTCCGACGGTAATCGAAGACACCGGATCCGGAGAGCGCGGCTACGATATTTACAGCCGCCTTCTGAAGGATCGGATTATCTTTCTCGGTACGGAAATCGATGACACGGTAGCGAACCTGGTGATCGCGCAGCTGCTTTTTTTACAAACTCAAGCGGCGGATCAGGATGTCAGTCTCTACATCAATTCTCCCGGCGGATCGGTGACCGCTGGCCTAGCCATCTACGACACGATGCAGTTCTTAAGCTGTGACGTCGCGACATATTGTTTAGGCATGGCTGCGAGCATGGGATCGTTCTTGTTAGCAGCAGGCACCAAGGGAAAAAGACACGCGCTACCCAACTGCGATATTATGATCCATCAACCGTCTGGCGGTGCTCAAGGTGCAGCTAGCGACATGGAAAGATCCGTAGAACAACTCCTGAAAGCGAAGCAGCGCCTTAGCCGGATCTACGCATTGCATACTGGAAAGAGCGAAGCGGAGATTCAGATCGATATGGATCGTGACTTTTGGCTTTCAGCCGAAGAAGCCAAAGCCTACGGCTTGGTTGATCAAGTTGTCGCGACTGCACCGTCGGCGCCTTCCCGACGCTGATCGGGCCTCAGCAGCTGGTCACCATTCTGTTCCGTAGCGGACAGAAAGCTCACATCACCTAACGCCTGCTCCCACGTCCGCAGCGACCACCTGAAATAGATCTGCCGGGCTCATTATGGCCGACATCGCGCCACCCTTACGGCTCACCTCAGGGCGCATTCGTTTGCGATCCGGAATTTACCCGATGCGTACCTGGCGCCACTTGGTAGAGAACCTGCCCGTCCTTTTCAACAATATCTTTGATGATCGTCGACAGATAAACCGACTCGGAAGTGAATCGCTCAAACTTGGAGATTCGTGAACGATTTAGAACTCGGAACCCATAACGTTCGAAAAGGTGAAGGGTTCGACGTTCGTCAAAGGTGACCATTTGCGCGCTGATCTGCTTAACTCCGTGATCGGCTAAAAACCGAAGATAGCGCTCCAATACCGCTCGAAAAACCGCGATCTGTTTAAGTTCGGGCAAAAAATTCATATGAAAATGTCCGACGTCTCGCGGCGCACTCGGCACCTCACGCCAAGCGTTCATGGCAATCCATCGAATGTACCGTCGCGATTCCGCCTTGTAGCGCGGAAGACGGAACAGGGCTTTGGCGCCGAGGGAAACAGATTGGCGAACACTAAAGATCTGATGCCGGCGCGGGAATCGGCATCCGAGCAGGTATCCAACCACGGAGTCATTAATGGTAACGACGAACGCTGAGTCGGGCTCGCAGGTGAGGTAATAATCGGTTAAGAAATCAGCAAACAACTCCCGGTCCTCAAAGACTGGATCGATTGGTTTGCCGAGGAACCCGGTTCGGCAGCAAAGATCGCGAACCGCCTCTCGATCAGACGGCTGATATACGCGCACCATAAAACGTTCGGCGTTTGCCGTTTGGCGTTTGGCGTTCGGCGATGCGGACGACATCGACATTGATACTTCTCTAAAGCAGGTGACCTGCAAGAGAAGTTTTAGCCTACGCCCACGGAGCGACGAGCCGCCGAGCCGCCAAACGCCGAACGGCAAAGGCTAACCCGCAGACAGCCGGCCGTAGATATCAAACATTTGGCGAAAAACGCGGCGCCAAGAATAACGCTTGGCAACCTGTTGGCTCGCAGCCTCGCCGATCTGAGCCAGATCTAACTTTTTCGATTCGAGAATCGCGGCTGTCAGGGAATCCGGAGAATTCTCTTCTGCCCAATGCGTTTGATCGCTCAAAATAATGCGGTCCATATAGCTTCCCCGAATGCCGACTACAGGAGTTCCGCTGGCTTGGGCCTCCAGCGCCACCAGTCCGAAAGTCTCTTGCACGCTCGGATGTACGAATAGATCGGCAGCCCGATAGACCGCTGCTAATTCGTCTTGGGCAGAGATGTACCGGAGCCAAGAGACAGCCTTTGTGCCTCGCGACAGTTCCCGAAGCTGATCCCGCAGCGGACCATCACCGACGACCAGCAAATGAAAGCGCCCCGCGTTTTCACCGTTCAAAATCTCAAAAGCGTCAAATAGGGTTTTAACGTTTTTTTCGTGCGCCAGGCGGCCAACGTAGAGCAGCAGAAATCGGTCAGCCGGGATTTCCATCCGAGCTCGAGTAGCGCTTCCATCTTTCCCCGGGCGAAAAATATCGGTGTCAATCCCGAGCTCGGCCAAGATCACATTCTCGACTCCCCATTGGCCCAATACCTGACCGAGCGCAGCCGACGGGACAAACGTAGCCTTAAAATGGTTATATAGCGCGCGAACGTAAGTTCGAGCCATCTCCATCACGATCTCGGTGGCAGTTTCTCCCAGGAATTTTGAAGTGGTCCTCAGATAGGCTTCGGGGAAATTCGAGTGATAGAAGCCGACTACCGGGATGCGTAAGGCGCATCCGGAAGAGATCGCTTTCCAGGCTAGTTGGTAGGGGTCGCTTGATTCGATAACATCTGGTCGTTCCCGCTCAAGGAGCTGCTGCACCGCGCGCAGGTGCAAGAGAGCGCGATAGCGCGAAGTTCGTGACACGAGCGGGGACTTAATAGAGTAGGTGCGGCTGTTCTCGGTCTCCGCGCATGAGGTTTCGTCTCCCGGGATTATCAGGAGGTGTTGATGACCGTTGGCGATCGCGTACTTCCGCTTCTCTTCGAGGTAGCGCTTCACTCCGCCGCTAAACGGGGAGTAAAATTGCGTCAAATCGCAAACCTTCATTAGCCTGAATCAGCCGTAAAATGCGTGGTGCCCTTAAGTCTTACTGGCTGAGCGGACGAAGTCATAGGCGACGGTTGCCATGCATTCTACGGCTGAATTCAGGCTATTCCTGGTCCGTCAAATAGCGCTCGGCATCCATCGCGGCCATGCATCCTTGCCCGGCGGCAGTTACGGCCTGACGATAGTGAGGATCAACCACATCTCCAGCCGCAAAAACCCCGGATATCTCGGTCAGTGAGCCGTTTTTCTTAAGCAAATAACCGTTCTTATCTGTCGGCAGCCAATTGCGAAATGCATCCGTATTTGGAGTATGGCCGATTGCAATAAAGACGCACTTCACTTCCAAGGTGGATTCCTCGTTGGTCTCGATGTTTTTGAGTTTAACCCCCCGCATTTCACCCCGTTCATCGGCCAGGTATTCCGTGATTACCGTGTTCCAAATCGGTTTGATCTTCGGATGATTGAGGGCTCGCGTCGCCAGAATTGCAGAGGCACGAAACGAATCCCGGCGATGAATCAGGTGAACCTCGGAAGCGAATTTGGTCAGAAACACTGCCTCCTCACAAGCGGTATCGCCCCCGCCCACCACACAGACCGGGACGTTCCGGTAAAAGGCTCCATCACAGGTAGCGCACGAAGTCAGACCGTGACCCTTCATCCCTTTCTCGTTGGGCAGGCCGAGCCATTTGGCTGACGCGCCACTGGCAACAATCACACTCTTCGCTTCCAACCATTCGCCGTCGACCTTGAGACGATGAAGATTCTTACCGGGTTCAAATTCGTCGACTTCGGCGTACCGGAAGCGAGCGCCAAATTTCTCCGCTTGCCGATGCATGTTCATAATCAGTTGCGGCCCATCGATCCCGTCGGGAAATCCTGGGAAATTTTCGACTAGAGTGGTTGTAGTCAGTTGGCCGCCGGGTTCACGACCTTCCAAGACCAACGGAGAAAGGTTTGCCCGGGCTGCATAGATCGCGGCGGTCAAGCCGGAGCAACCCGTGCCTACAATAACGAGGTTTTCGATGGAGCCGTTACGTTCCATTCAGATGGGAGGTTCTAAGTTATAGGTTCTAAGTTTTAAGTTATACGCTCAAGGTTATGCGATCTTGGAGCTCACATCGACGATTCTCCGGTCTTGGAAAACGAGCGACTTTGCACGTTCGACCCTGAACGTCTAATTTCAAACCCTGAACTGCCCGGGGCGATACAACGTCAAACTATAACCTAAAGCGTAAAACCTCTAACTTATAACCTCCAACACGACGTGTTCACTGGAATCGTAGAAACCACTGGTCAAATCAACCGCGCGGAACCGACTTCAAACGGAGGCACCCAGTTGGTAATCGGCACCCAACTGGCTACCGAATTGGAGATCGGAGCCAGCTTAGCCTTAAACGGCTGCTGCCTGACCGTTACCGCCGTAAATGGGTCCGAGATTCGATTTGATTTACTAGGCGAAACGTTACGGCGAACCAATTTGGGAGACCTTAAGCCGGGGGATGTAATCAATCTGGAGCGACCTATGCTCGCAAATGGCCGGTTCGATGGGCACGTTGTGCAGGGGCATATCGACACCACGGCTCGGATTGAATCTATTGAACCCGTCGGCAGCGATCATCGAGTCGAGGTTGCTCTTCCCGAGTCATTTTCGCGGTACGTGGTCTTCAAAGGGTCTGTTGCTATAGATGGTATCAGCCTCACCGTGGCGGAATTGAATCCTGATCGTTTTGTTGTGTGGATTATCCCCCACACTTGGCGGGTGACAAACTTGCATCAACGAAGACCGGGCGACCACGTGAACCTGGAATTCGATCTCATTGCAAAGTATGTCGAACGGATGTTGAGCGCCCAATCAGCACCGCTATCCTCATGAACGGCGCGCCTGGAGGGGAGCCGCTTTCGCCCGCGGCTGTTCGAGCGCCATAGAGTCTGGAGGGGAGCCGCTTTCGCCTGTACCGACTCGAACGCGCAAATTTTAGCAGACTGCGGGTAGACAGACCGAATCGCGTGATTAACAAGCGGCTCCCGCGAACGGCTCCTGATGCGACCACAGCCTGCCGACTCCGAAAAACGGGCATCGCCATGGGGGAGTTTACGCCGTGGGTTGTTTCCGGGAGCCGCCTGCTAGTTAAACTTTCCGGTGTCTCCGAATTTATTCTCTCTGCTCCTGTCTCAAGGTTTCGCGACGCCGAAAAGCGGTTCCCCTCCAGTCAGCGGTTAATCCGCGTTCCTCGGTGCGCGGCGCTGCTTTTTCGTACTCGCCCGGTGTTCTTTCATTTCCCGAATTTTACGCTTCAGAGCCGCTGGACGGGGAGAACGCCGGCGCCGAGCCTTCTCTTTTTCCGCGATGCGCCGGTTTCTGGCGTCAATTTCTCGTTGCTCCAACAATTCGATCAAGCGGAGGACCGCGAGGGATCGGTTCTGGTGCTGTGAGCGAGAATCACTGACGGTTACGGACAATCCGGTGGGAATGTGTCGCAAAGTGACGGCCGTTGATACCTTATTAACGTTTTGACCGCCCGGTCCCCTCGATCGGGCGAAGAACTCCGTAAACTGTGACTCGTTGAACCCGAGCCGGTGAAGTCGCTCCAGGACACGTTGTTCAACGAAAAGTGGCATGGAACAACAAGGTCACAAAGCTCACGAAAAGACAAAGTCATTCACAAAAGGTCAGTCGGAATGATTTTTACAGCAAGGCCGCGAAGGCCACAGAGCGGCAAAGCTGCAAGCAACGAGACAAAAACAGGAGGGCGCAGAACTCGCAGAGGTGAATTCGAACGTCTTGCTTAGGGGCGACATGAAACCTCAGTCGACTAATCCTCTGCGGACTCTGCGAGCTCCTGTTTAGATTTTTTTGTCTGTGGAATCCCGGCGAGAATCCCTGATCTGCTCGACTCTTCTGTCTCAGATCTTTGCGGCCTCTGTGGCCTTCTTGTAAAAAATCTGTCCATCTTTTTGTCCTCGCGCGAAATTCCCTCCATTTGGGTAGATTGCGCCGACTTGACGCCATTCGCGGCCAGACCTATGTAGGCGTCAGGTCGGCCGGTTCAGGTCGTCTTTCGTTCTCCTCATGAATATCCACGAATATCAGGCCAAAGAGCTTTTCCAACGGTTCGGGGTTGCCTCTCCGAAGGGTGTACCGGCTGATACGCCGGAAGAGGCGGAAAAAGTAGCCGCTGATCTCAAGACGTCCCACCTCGTAGTTAAAGCGCAAATTCATGCGGGAGGTAGAGGCAAAGGCACTTTCAAAAACGGGCTTAAGGGCGGTGTACGGCTTTGTTCCACGCCGGCCGAGGCGCGGGAACTCGCCCAGAACATGTTGGGTCACTATCTAGTAACAAATCAGACCGGTCCGGATGGCCGGCTGGTTCGTAAGGTGATGGTAGCAGAGTCGGTCGAGATCCAGCGTGAGGTTTATTTTGCCATATTAATGGATCGCGAAAGCGGCGTGCCGGTAGTGGTCGTCAGCACTGAAGGCGGGGTCGACATTGAAACGGTCGCCGAAAAGTCGCCCGACAAGATTTACAGAGAAAAAGTGCCTCCGCTTTTAGGTATGCCGCCGTACATGGCGTTGAAACTTGCGCGGCAACTCGAGTTTTCCGGTGACCAGTTGAAAGCGGCCGCGAAACTCATCATGAACGTCTATAAGCTGTTCAGTACGCTGGATTGTTCACTGGTGGAGATCAATCCGCTGGTAGTGACGAAGAGCGGCGAAGTGCTGGCGTTGGATGCAAAGTTCGAGTTTGACGATAATGCGCTCTATCGGCACCCAGAAATCGTGGCTATGCGGGACGAAAACGAAGAGGACCCGCGCGAGGTGGAAGCGTCGAAATTCAGCCTCAATTATATCGGTCTGGATGGGAACATCGCTTGTCTGGTGAACGGCGCCGGCTTGGCCATGGCGACAATGGATATTGTCAAATACGCTGGCGGCCGCCCTGCTAATTTCCTAGACGTTGGAGGAGGCGCCAGTGAGGAACAGGTGACTGAGGCGTTCAAAATCCTAGTTTCGGATAAGAACGTAAAAGCGATCTTGGTGAACATCTTCGGAGGGATCATGCGCTGTGATGTGATCGCTCAGGGAATCATTAATGCCGTTAAAGCCGTGACGCTGCCAGTGCCGCTAGTGGTCCGGCTAGAGGGTACCAACGTCGATCAAGGCAAGAAGCTTTTGACGGAGTCGAAACTCCCGATTCGAGCGGCAGCGGATTTAGCCGAAGCGGCAAAGCTAGTGGTTGCAGCTGCGAAAGGAGCCTAGCGAATCCGACTTTTTAAGAGGTCACCATGCAAATCGCAGAAGTCGCTTTCATTGGCTACCCGGTAACGGATGCCGAACGAGCCCGTAAGTTTTACGAAGGGGTGCTGGGCCTGTCGCCGTCCCGGACGTTTGGCGGTGGCGATTCCGTTTGGATCGAATACGACCTTGGGGCCACCACCTTTGCCATCAGCAATATGGCAAAAGAGAATTGGAAGCCGTCATCCGACGGCGCGATCGTAGCGTTCGAAGTGGTTGATTTTGACGCTGCTATCACTGAGCTCAAGGAGAAAAAAATAACTTTTGCGCACGAACCCATGGAAACCCCGGTGTGTTGGATGGCGGTGATCGCTGATCCGGACGGAAACAAATTAACAGTTCATAAACGACACGGTTAAAACCCCTAGAACAAATGTCTATCCTGGTTAATCGAAATACGCGACTCCTGGTGCAGGGAATCACAGGCCAATCTGGCGCTTTTCACGCCCGCGGCTGCATGGAATACGGCACAAACGTCGTTGCCGGTGTCACCCCAGGGAAAGGAAAACAGAGCTTTGATGGCAAGGTGCCGATTTATGACACTGTCAGCGAGGCGCGGAAGCAGACCGGCTGCAATGCCACCATGATTTTCGTACCGGCGCCTTTTGCTGCCGACGCGATTCTTGAAGCTGCCGATGCCGGCGTTGAGCTAATCGTTTGTATCACGGAAGGAATCCCGGTCATGGACATGATGCGGGTAAAAGAAATGTTAAAGACTTCTAAGAGCCGGTTGATCGGTCCGAATTGCCCTGGAATCATCACTCCCGGTGAATGTAAGATCGGCATCATGCCGGGCTACATTCACAAGCGGGGTAACGTGGGCGTGATATCGCGATCCGGTACTTTGACTTATGAAGCCGTGTGGCAGCTTACCCAGCGAGGATATGGGCAATCGACCTGTATCGGGGTTGGCGGTGATCCTATCCATGGGACGTCGCATCTGGACGCGGTCAAAATGTTCGCCGAAGATTCAGAAACGAAGGCTTTGATTTTGATCGGGGAAATCGGAGGTAGCGGCGAGGAAGAAGCGGCCGCTTGGATTCAGACGAATCTTAAGAAACCCGCATGTGCCTTTATTGCGGGTGCAACGGCGCCTCCCGGCCGGAGGATGGGACACGCGGGCGCCATAGTTGCCGGCAGTAGTGGAACGGCAGCTGCTAAGATTGAAGCCATGAAGGCGGCGGGGATTGCTGTAGCGGAAACCCCGGCCGCAATCGCTGAAACACTAATTAAAATATTTAAGAATTAAGGACTTAGAGCTCCGCAGGAGCGAAATCTTCGGAGGGTTAAGAGTTAAGACGATAGCCCCATAGGAGCAGAATCTTTATAGCTTATGAGCCAGTTTGCGAGAGGATTAGAAGGGGTGGTCGCTAACGAGACCCGTTTGGGTGACGTCCGCGGGCAAGAGGGTCAGCTCATTTATTGTGGTTACGAGATCAATGAATTAGCCGGGAAAGTTTCCTTCGAAGAAGTTGTCTATCTTTTGTGGAACAATCGGCTTCCCAAGCAGGCTGAACTGGCCGAATTCAAGCGACAACTCGCCGACGAACGTGAGCTGCCGGCGCAAGTCATTGAGTTCATAAAATCGACACCTCGAACAGCGCTACCGATCGACGTCTTGCGGACCGCCACGTCGATGCTTGGATTGCACGATCCGAGTCTGTTGCTGGACGATAGTTTAGCCGCTAACCATCGCAGAGCGATGGCGATTCTCGCTAAAGTCAGCGTGATCGTCGCCTATTTCCATCGAGCCAGAAACGGTCTCGATTTACCCAAGATTAGAAAAGATCTGGGCGAAGCCGCCCATTTCCTTTACCTGCTCGACGGTTCCGAACCCTCTCCAAAGAAAGTCGAGACGTTGGATGTCGCCTATGTTCTCCATGCCGAACACGGGATGAATGCCTCGACTTTCAGCGCACGGGTCACGATTTCGACACTCACCGATATTTATTCCGCGATGACCGCAGCGATTGCGACCTTGAAAGGACCTCTGCATGGCGGGGCAAATGAAGGCGTGATCCACATGCTGCAGGAGATTGGTGATCCCGAAAATGTCGATGCCTACGTAGAGAAAGCCTTGGCCGAAAAGAAACGGATTATGGGTATCGGGCATCGCGTTTATAAGGTGCTCGATCCGCGCGCGCCTCATCTTCAGCGGATGGCGATCGAGTTGAGCAGCGAGCTTGGCGAACCGAAATGGATTGCCATGTCAGAGCGGATCGCCGCGTTAATGAAAGAGAAAAAAGGACTTTACGCGAACGTCGATTTCTACTCGGCCACGGTTTATTATTCTCTAGGAATTCCAACCGATCTGTTCACCCCGCTCTTCGCGATCTCGCGTACCGGAGGTTGGACGGCGCATATTCTGGAACAGCTCGCCGATAACCGCTTGTACAGGCCGCTAAGCCAATATGTAGGCGACCCGGTCGGCCGACAATTCGTGCCGATTGAGCAGCGGTAGCGAGGTGAAGGTGACATAGCAGCGACGCCCTGAGGGGAGCCACTTTTTCGCGGGGTACGGCCTAATCGTGGTAGCGGCATCTAGGGTGAATTGAGGCGCGCAAATATTGTTCGATTTATGCCGCTCCGACGGAGCTAGCGCGCAATTTTTTACGGCAGAGCCATAAAGGTTTTGCTCCTACGGAGCAGGTTCTGCCGTGTGACGTTTACGCCCTTCTATTCAGTGCAAAAATCTGCCGCCTGCAGCGAGCCTTTCTACTGGACACGATACCGACGCAAACCGGCGGAGAACGGAAAATTTTGACTGATGACGATGATGATGCATTCTCGCCTACTCGGTGGCAAAACTAATTCGGTCCTTCAGCTCCTCTGCAGCTAAGGTGCTTGCTTTCATCGGCCGGCATCCTACGCCGATCCTGGTTTTACCGTCCCTTTGGCTCCTTGCTCGGTATTTGCCCTTCTGGAAGGACATCGATGCCACGGTTCAACTGCTCGCATCGGCGTATGACGACAATCTCTTGCATTTCCCACCGCTCTATTCCTTTCTGGGTCGAGTCCCATTTTTTGTCATCGATAGCATCCTGAGCGGACATGCGCCGGGGATCTTTGAGCGACAGCATCCTTCACTGGCGGCTGTCTATGGCTTGGTCGTGCTCCAACATGCCGGCCTATGGCTGGCTTTGCGATATTTCATTTTTTCATTTTCTGCCCGCGATATCGCTCGCGGTTGCGTCACCCTTTTATTGGCGTCGATCGCCAGTTTCTATGCTTTCGCTCACACCTGCGGCTCCGAGGCGATGACTCCTGTCGCTTACTTTCTGGTTTTCGGAGCTGGTATCCGAGTCTTACTGACGCGTGCGACTTGGATTTCGTGGGTGATTTACACAGCGGCCTTGTTCTTGGCGGCAGGCTCACGCCACATCAATCTGATCCTCCTGATCTGGTTGCCCGGAACCGTAGTTCTTCTGTGGCTCTGGTCGTTCCTGCCTTTTTCTAGAAGCTTGCCAGCCAGTTCTCAGCGCTCTCGCTCGTTCCCGGCGCTCACGGCGTTGACGGCGTTTCTCTGTACCGCGGCCGCGTTCGGCGCTGATAAGATCGTGCTTAGTACCTTGTGTCACCAATTCGGCGTAATCGAACGCTCCAGCCTCGGTTCTGCAATGAGCGGCCGCATCGGAACCTGGGTGGATAGGCTGTCTCCGGAACGAAAACGCGCGTTGCTCGATTCTGTCCAACGGCTAACCAACGATACCCTAGTTAAGCTGACGATCCAATTCCAGATCGAGATCGGTTCTTATGACAAAGGGACTGGAGCTGCGCTAGCAGACGCGCTACAGGTACGAGGGTTCGCTGGCGAGAAATTGTTGGCTCTGAAGGACCAGCTTATTTCCCAGTCGTCTTTTTGCTTTTATCGAACGCTCGATTTTGGCCTGATAAAGGAAATCTTTAGCGACTTCTGGCGCGGATTCTTTCCGACAAATGATCAAGGCATCGCCATTGCGGCGCCGAAAGCCACGTTTTTCTCGCTAGAGCGCATCAACCAAAATCCGAGTGATTGGGAGGGTATCAAAGAATCCCCAATTTTTGTTCCTTCCACCGCGAAGGCAACTCTTGAACGGGCAACCACGGACAATATGATTCGGCACTGGCGTTGGCTGCCGATCCTGGCGTGGACACTCCTGTTCCTTGGCTTTGGCTCATGGCGGGCGGCCCGTGGCTTCCTGCCGGGGCGGTATCTGTTCGTTGGGCTCACCATCCTCGGCATTGGAACTCTGGTTTATGCGGCTAATTGTGTTTGCATTTATACTCTGCCTCGGTATGCGTTGCCGTTACTGGTGGCCGTGATTGCATTTGGCTGTTTGGTAAGCGCAGGCTCTTCGGCTGATAAATTAACTTGATCTGAATGCACGTTCCGTGAGCCGTACCGAAGACCAGATGAGCCCTACGACGATTCTCACGCCGGGCGATTGTCGACTTTCTATTCTGATGCCTTGCTTAAACGAGGCTGAAACGATCGAGTCTTGTGTGCGAAAAGCGTTGGGTAGCCTGGAAAGGCTGAATCTGGCTGGCGAGGTTGTAATAGCCGACAACGGAAGTACCGATGGATCGCGAGAGCGCGCCGAGGCATTGGGAGCTCGCATCGTCCCAGTGGCCGAACGTGGCTACGGTGCCGCGCTTCGGGCTGGAATCATCGCCGCCAAAGGTGATTGGGTCGTCATGGGAGATGCCGACGACAGCTACGATTTCAGTCAACTCGCTTCTTTTATCAGCAAGCTCGAGGAGGGATATGATCTCGTGATGGGGTGCCGCTTACCTCAAGGCGGCGGCAAGATCATGCCGGGGGCGATGCCCTGGAAACATCGCTGGCTTGGCAATCCCGGATTGTCTTGGCTCGGACGGCTTTTCTTCCGCTCGCCTGTTACCGATATTTATTGCGGCCTTCGAGCGTTTTCTCGTGCCGCGATTCTCCGGCTCAATCTGTTTGCTCCAGGTATGGAGTTCGCCTGCGAGATGGTGATAAAAGCGACGCTTCACGGTCTCAAAATCACCGAAGTACCCATTACCCTGTATCAGGACGGTCGATCCAGGGCCCCGCATCTCAGGACTTGGCGGGACGGATGGCGAACCCTTCGGTTCATGCTGTTATTTTCGCCCCGCTGGTTATTTCTCTGGCCCGGCTTAGCCCTATTTGTGATCGGACTGATCGGCATGTTGTCAATGTCGGGTGGACCCTTAGCATTTGGCCCAGTCCACGCCGAGAGAAATTCAATGCTGGTTAGCGGGATGCTGATGCTGGTCGGTTATCAAGCCATGTTTTTCGGCTTGTTCACGAAGATCTATTCTCAGTTAATGGGGCTAAGCCCGGAGGATACGCAAGTTGAACGCTGGTTCAGGCTTTTCTCTCTGGAAAAAGGCATCTTACTCGGTCTTCTTCTAGTCGCATTCGGCGGCTCACTGTTGTTAATCGCCATCGCCAAATGGGCTGTCGTTCACTTTGGATCGTTGAGTGGCGACGAACTTACCCCGCGTCTCGTGATCTGGAGCGTGGTAGCGACTACCCTCGGCATCCAGACCATTTTCAATAGTTTCTTTATCAGTGTTCTCGGGCTTCGAGGGAGTGGGGAGGTGAAAGGTTAGAAGTGATTGGTGGCCGATTAGCAATCAGTAATCAGTAATCAGTGAGTCAGTAATCAGAATGCTTTTTTGGGCGAGTAGATCGCTTAAAGCTCTTACTGGCTACTGATTACTGGTCACTGATTACTGATTACTTTGAGCCGACCTTTGCAGGCCCGAGAGTTCACAAGCGTCCGTCAATCATTCTATCGTCACTAGTGTGCCGATCGGCGTCTGGTCGAATACGGTTTTAGCAATAGTCTCTTCCCCGATACGGATACAGCCATGACTGGCTGGCCGACCGGGGTTGACTCCCTGATGAATGCCATATTCGCTAAATGATAGACGGAGGAAATAGGGCATCGGTACTTTATAGATAGAGGATCTCTGCATCCGTACCTTGTCAGTGACCAGATAGTGGCCCGGAGGAGTGTCGTGGCCCTTACGCCCAGTCGAGATCTTCCCGGTCACCAAGGCGACGCCATCCTTGTAGAGCACGACCTTTTGTTGGCTGAGATCGATCGTAATGGAGAAATGGGCTGAGAGCGGATCCGTCTCCATTAGCCGGCTGGCAAGCTCCGGGTGTTCCATTCGTGCGGCATACTGAGCTGCGACCCAGCCCCATTGCGATTTCTCGAAGAGTTTTGCTCCGTGTGCGATCAGGGTGGCGCAAACATCATCTTCGCCGAGGCTGGCAGCAAGAATCAGCGGCGTCGCCTTGGTCTCTTCCGCAAAATAGTGAGATAACCGATGCGAACGAAGGTTCAGATCGGTAAGACGGGCCGGTGTTAGATCGACTATCCCATCCGGATTCGCATGCACTTCTAACGCGTTGGCGCATTCCTGAGCGTTATTTGCGAAAACGGCTTCCTCTAGCTGATGCTGACGAAACGCAGCCGCTGCCTTCGTCGCGTCGTCGCAACTGGAGCTAACCAACAAATAGAACAACAATATACCCGATGTCATAGGTCGTCTGGCGACCCCACTCGTGAGCATCGCCCGTACCGGCACAAAATGAAAGTGCCATTTGAGCCATTAGTAGATAGCTACCAATGGGTTGTACACGGTAGCAGTCGATAACGTCGATAGTTGATCCCCCAGAACCCCTCCGTAATAGCCTGATTTGGGGAGCGAACTCCAGAAGAAAAACCAAAGAAGGAGTTCAGGAGTCGCAGGAGTTCAAGGAGTTCAGGAGGAGGCAGCAGCGTAGCACGGCCGTCCCGGCGGGGAGCCGCTTTATCCGTTGTTAGCTATGTAATTCAGCAGCAAGCCCTCCTGAACTCCTTGAACTCCTGCAACTCCTGAACTCCTTTCTCCGATGCGGATCGTCGATTCTCACGTCCATTTTTATTCTGAGGAAGTATCGGCCGACCCGGTAAAGTGGGGAAGAGAACATGGCGAACCTTGGTGGACTAATTGCGTTGCGCCGGTTGGCCGTAGATCGGTCCAGGGCTGGGCTAGTGCGGCGGTTATGCTGCGGGACATGGATCGCGCCGGCATTGAAAAATGCGTCCTGCTGGGCTGGTATTGGGAAAACCAAGAAACCTGCGATCTGCAAAACGGGTGGTTTAATGATTTGATTAAGGAACATCCGGACCGCCTCCTGGCTTTTGCCACCGTTCAACCAAGAGCGAAACAAGCGGCATTGGACTCCTTAGAGCGGGCGCTCGATGTTGGGTTTTGCGGTATTGGCGAGCTGTTCCCTCAGGCCCAGGAATTTGCTTTTGACGACCCATATTTTTTGCGGGTCTTGCAAATCGCATCCGAGCGCGGGACGCCCATAAATCTGCACGTCACCGACCCGCTGATTCCTGGCAGAGCGGCCAGCAGGGACACACCGCTGGAGGATTTCGTCCGGTTGGCCAAAGATTTCCCTAGCGTTAAGCTGGTTCTGGCACACTGGGGTGGGGGTCTTCCATTTTACGAACTGAACCCTCGTCTTCGTGAAATTCTACGAAATGTAACCTACGACTGTGCCGCCTCCCCGCTCCTCTATGACAGGCGAGTTTTCCGGCAAGTAATCGATCTGGTCGGCGCTGATCGAGTTTTATACGGCTCCGATTACCCTTTGCTCTTGTATCCGCGCGAACAACAGGCGCCCGAGTTCAAACGATTTCTCAACGATCTGGTCACTGCCGGTCTGACTGCCGAAGAGCAGGAGAAAGTACTCGGTAAAAATCTGCTGCGTTTGGTAGGGCGCGAAGATTAGTGCATCGAGTCGTAGGTGAGAGGTATCCGCTGTACTAGTAATGGCCTGGGTTTTGATATTGGCTTGGGCGTTGCTCTTCGTATGTCTTTTCTTCCAAAGCCTTCTCTATGTTAGGATTTGGTTTTTCGGAAGGGGGTTTTCCTGAAGGTCGGAACTTGTAGTCGTATACCTGCCAATGTCCCGCCATTTTTTCCACGGAGACGTATTCATCGCCGGGAGTTGTCCCCAGAAACGATGTACGAAAAAGGAAGTTTATTTTAGTGGGATCATTTGCCCTACCCGGTAAATTCTGGGTGTCTCGTGAGACCAAAGCTCTCAGCACCGGTATCCCGTAGGCACCGCGGTGTGCTGTCATTTGCTTAATCCAAGTATCGGTTGACGTACTCGCCTTAAGTGGCTTCGCAAAGTGCGAAAGGGCGTGATCGAAATCTGCATCATCGCAAAGGGTTAAAAACCCAGTTGCGGTCGAGTAAGCCGCCGCCTGCTGGGAAGGGACGTCACTTGCGCACCCCAGGATAAACACGAATGCAGCTAGAGGCGGTACCCACTGGGCCGCACGTCGCGTCCTCTTGTCCGCCATAGCTTGAAGGCGAGAGACAACTTGTCCGCCATAGCCTTGGCGACAGTGGAAGACGCAAGCTAAGCGGCGGAGGAAGCGCGTCATCGTGACGTTTCCTCGCGCTGAGCTAAAGTGTTATGCGGATGGCGGATATCACGTGCCTCAGCGATGTAGACGATTTCGTGAGCGATATGTTCGGCCAAGTAAGTGATTTCCTCGAGGCTCTGCGCAATGGCCATTAGGTTGACGTAAGTTCGTGATCCGAAAGGTTGTTCCTCGAGGCGTTCGGTAAAGCTTTCCACAAACTCGCGTCCCGTGGCCGCCAACGATTCTGTTCTCCCTAATACCCGGCCCGCGCCTACCGCGTCCACATCGCGAAACGCGACGATGGCCTCGCCGAAGAGACGAATCACGCTATCAAAGTGAGTCAAAAGAGACTCTTGCTCATCGACCGGAGAGGGGGCTTCGGCTAATTTCCTCGAGCGCCGAGCGATTGATACTGCCTGGTTAGAGGTCCGTTCCAAAATGTTGCTTAATTTAATGGTGGCCAGCACGGTGCGCAGATCGGTGATCATCGGCTGGTAGCGCATCAAAATGTCAGTGCCCAGGCGATCCACCTGCTTCTCTAAAAGATCAACTTCATCGTCGTCCGCGATCACGGCAGCAGAAAAATCCTCGTCATGTTCCGCGAACCCGGCACGAGCATTGGCCAAATTCCGACCCACCAGGTTAGCCATCAGCGTTACATCTTCTTTCAATGTAGCCAGTGCCTGGTCGAAACCCGGCAGGTGATGTTTGACGCTACTTTCGGACATGCCGAAAGCGTAATAGTTTTGGTGGCATTTCGCAACGCTGGGGAAGGAGTAGCGTTCCGAATGGTTCAGTCAACTCCGACGGGCAGACGGTGCGTGAGAGGTGATTGGTGAGAAGTGAGAGGCGGTCGCCTTGGTGATACCATGTTTTGGGTGAAGCAAGAGGTCCTGAGAGCTGCAACAAACGGGACGTATGGGACTGATGTGGCAAACTGCCGCCGGGTGGCCTGCGCGAGCGTACCTCTCACCTCTCACCAATCACTTCTCACCTCTCACGCCCGAGGCTGAGCCGAGCGCAGCCAACTCCGCATCGACCTTTTTTTGCCAGTGCCCGATGCTCTTTTTGTAGTATCGGGCATGGCTAGCGCCCCAACGTCCCATCTCTCTAAGGACCGGCTGAAGGCTTTTGCCGCGCTCGGTAAGCGAATACTCCACTTTTGGCGGAACAACTTTGTAAACTTTCCGGTGAATTAACCCGTCCGCCTCCAGCTCGCGAAGTTGCTGGGTCAACATCTTCTTACTAGCGTCGCTGACCAGCTGTCGGAGTTGGCCGAACCGAAGCACCTTGTTCGCCTCGATGTGATAAAGGAGCAACGGTTTGTACTTCCCGCCCATCACCGCCAGCGTGATCACTACGGGGCAAAAAATCGCTCCGTTGCTAGAATCGCCCGCCGTCTCCGTTTTTTTGGTTTCCACTTCGATGATAGGTTACAAAAAGGTGCCTAGTTGTCAAAATGTATCCAAGATGACAACCTGATACCCATGAACATTTTTCTTGTGTTGGCCCATCCGGAACCTCGTAGCTTCAACGGTGCTCTATTCCAGCACGCTCAAAAGTTCCTGGTCGGTGCCGGCCACGAGATCAAGACGTCCGAGCTGTACTCGATGGAATTCAACCCGGTTTCCGGCCGCCACAATTTTACTAGCGTCAAGGATCCGAATTATTTCAAACCGCAAGTAGAAGAGACGTTTGCGACCGAGATCAACGGGTTTGCGCCAGACGTAGAGCAAGAACTCCAAAAGCTGGAGTGGTGCGACATCATGATCTGGCAGTTTCCACTCTGGTGGTTCGGTTTACCTGCGATTCTCAAGGGTTGGGCCGACCGGGTACTCGCTATGGGGCGGACTTACGGCAATGGCCGCATGTACGATCGGGGTGTGTTTCAAGGGAAACGTGCTCTGTTGTCGTTAACCACCGGTGGCGGCAACGAGCACTACGAAAAAGGGGGATTTAACGGCGATATTCACGGTATTCTTCGCCCGGTGCAGCGAGGGATTTTTGAGTTTGTAGGCTTCTCCGTTCTAGCGCCGCATATTGTCTATGGTCCGGCCCATATGACCGATGAACAGAGAGAGGAAGCGCTGGCAACCTATGGCCGGCGTCTTAAGTCTATTACCGACGAGTCGCCTTATGTGGTTGGAGCGTATTGAGTGATCAGTGATCAGTGATCAGTGGGTCAGTAGTCAGTCCAGAAGATGTCGGAAACGCCCGGCAGAAATCGATT
>JAFAZK010000094.1 GCA_019239825.1 Verrucomicrobiota bacterium
CGCGGTTTCCCATTGGGAAAGGTCTGACCGGCACCGCGATTGAAGAGCGAAAAGTCATCAACGTTGGCGACGTGATTTCCGACCCCCGTTATTTGACTGCATTTGGTTCTACCCGTTCTGAAATTGTTGTACCGATTCTTGACGAGAGAAGAGGTAAGACTGTGGGGACAATCGATGTGGAAAGCGAGCAGGTGAATGCGTTCGATAGCGATACAGAAAAGGCCCTGGTTGCTTGCGCGGACGTAATCGCTTTCCTGTGGAGATAAATCGAAAACGGGAGGGACGAGCTCTTGCTCGTCCTGGAATCCGTCAGAAAAGAGACGTGAGAGGCAGAGCACGTAGTAGCTGGTCACCTTTCACTTTTCATTGCTCCCCGGGCAGGCTTCTCACCTCTCACCTCTCACCAATCACTTCTCACTTGTCACGCGAAGCGAATTGCCGCGCGATCTCCTGGCTAAGCGGCAACTCAAAATCACCATTTATCCGGCAATCCACTACCACCGGGCCTTCTTTGATCGCGAGAGCGGCGTCGATGCGATCAAGTTCCTCAGGGCGGGTTACCCGAAATCCTTTGGCTCCAAAACCTTCCGCTAACCGATCGAAATCCGGTTGAGGAGTATCGGCCAGTGTCGGATCGATCTGTTTGCGCACGAGATCATGTTTCTCCTGACCGACTGCCTGGTCGTTCAGAATAACGACCGTGAGGGGAAGCCGGAAAGCCACTGCGGTGTAAAAATCGGCGACGTTCATCATGAAAGCCGAATCCGCAGTAACATGCGTCACTCGTTCTCCGGGCCGGGCGAAACATGCCCCGATAGCGATCGACAATCCTTGGCCGATCGACCCGAAGTCCCAGCCGTTCCCCCAACTGTCCGCATTAGGCGAGGTCAGAATTTGTTGAGCCACTAAACCGGCATGGCCGCCATCGATCACGATGATCCTGTCTTGTTTTGACAGTCTATCTTCCACGTACCAAACGGCGCGCCGCGGATCGACCGAATTGCCATCCTGAAAATCAGGACGGGTAAAAGAGAACTGCTTTATCTTCTGAATTGTCCGGTCGTCGGGATTGCGAGGAGCGCGCTGGGTTTCTTGCAGCCTGTTCAATAGAGCGAGCAGAGCGACGCGGGCATCTCCTTCCAGGCCAACGTCAACCGGCGTGTAAAACCCGAAAGCGTTATGTCGCCGGTCTATCTGAATCACTTTCTTATCACGTAGCACGGCCCGATTTTGGGTAGTCCAAGGATTAAGACTGGCGCCGATCGCGATCACCAAGTCAGCTTCATTGAGAACATCGTTCGCTAACCCGGTACCGAGTCCGCCGCTGACACCCAAGTAGAGCGGGAAATCGGAACACATGCCTTTTGCCGGCAAAGTCACGGCAACGGGAGCCCCGAGGTATTTAGCAAGCGCCAACAGCTCCGATTCAGCGTGGGCGGCGCGTGCACCTAATCCGCAGATGATCACTGGCCGAGTAGCGGCCTCTATCACTTTGGCGGCGGCTTCCAAATCGTCTGCACCCGGAGGTTGCGGTTCCGGCGCTTTGTACAACGGACGATAGTTCCAGTCCGGAATAGGGACATCGCCTGCTTGTACGTCCTGAGGTAGATTGAGTACGAATGGGCCTTCTTTGGCTCGTAAATGCCGAAATGCTTCTCCGAGAACGTAATCGACTGCTTTTGGATGGTTTAGTACTACGCCCGCTTGGGTTGCCTGAATGGCCATCGCATTTTGATCCACTAACCCTTGCATGTTGTACGGATCACTTAACGGCGCATGTCCCGCCAACATCAGTAACGGGGTGCGATGCGCGCGGGCGGCCACTAGGGACGTGATCGAGTTAGTAAACCCTGGTCCCTGGGTAACCGTGGCAATTCCTATCTTCCCGCTTACTCGAGCGTAACCGTCGGCCATCGAAGTTGCGCTCTGCTCGTGTTTCGCCTGGACGAACTTAAAGCCGTACTTACTGCAAAGCTCGCCGATCAGATACATATTCGCGTTTCCCATTACGCCAAAGATGGTATCGGCGCCTTCCTTGTGAATTGCCTCGGCAATCGCTTCGTAGACTTTCATAGAAGGAGTTCAGGGTAGTGAGGAGCTCAAAATTACAAGCTGAAAAGGACTTTCTACTGACCTGAGGGCGAGATCAACCGAGCGATGTCTATCTGGGCCTCCTGAACTCCTTGAACTCCTTGAACTCCTGAACTCCTTACCTTTGGCCGGTTATCGATCACTCGCCGAGCCTTGCCCACGCTCACGCGTTCAATACTACCGGGAGGTACGGGTGTAACTGCGGCAGTTACTCCCACCCATTCTTTAATCTTGTGGCGGAGCTCGTTGGCTAACTGATGCGCTTGAGCCGCCGTCAAAGTCGTCCGGGGTTCAACCCTGACTTCAAGCTCATCCAGCCGATCTACCCGCGACACGACCAATAAGTAATGGGGCGAGAGCCTCGGATCTTTTACCATCAACTCCTCGATTTGCGATGGGAACACATTCACGCCGCGAATGATAAGCATATCGTCGGATCGGCCGATGATTCTTCCGATGCGTCGCATCGACCTGGCTGTCGGCGGAAGTAGACAAGCCAGATCCCGAGTCCGATACCGGATCAC
>JAFAZK010000056.1 GCA_019239825.1 Verrucomicrobiota bacterium
TCGGCGTAGAAAATCGGGCTGGTGGGATTCGAACCCACGGCCTCCACGTCCCGAACGTGGCGCTCTAGCCAAGCTGAGCCACAGCCCGTCAAAAAGAAGCGTAGATTAGATCGACCCAAAGGCGAGGTCAACCTGGGATTTACTCGGGCTTCAATTGGACCGCGCTTACCGAGCACAACGCGCAAAATAACCAATCACGTCTCACCATTCGACGGGCTCAGAGCTTACCTGTTTCCAGGTTGCCGAGAAGCTCAGGGCAGACCTTTCACTTTTCGCCTTTCACCGGGCCCAAGGGGCCACGCCTCTCACTCCTTACGAAGCGATGGGCATCCCCGTAATGATGCTCTCCACAGCTTCTATAGTCGTCTGCTTCGGGTCGATGTCGTCGGCTACGGTTTTGCCGCGACGCAGCACGATGATTCGATCGACCACCTGAAACACATGGTAGATGTTGTGTGCGATCAGGATGCAGGAATGCCCGGAGTCGCGGGCGCCACGGACGAATCGGAGTACCCCCTGGGTTTCTTCAACCCCGAGGTTGTTGGTCGGTTCGTCCAGAATAATCAATTCGCTCTCGAAATGCATCGCTCGGGCAATGGCAACCGCTTGGCGTTCCCCTCCGGAAAGCGCGCTAATCGGAGTGGCCGGCGGGATCTCTTTCTTGATGCCGACCTGCTTTAGCAATTTACGAGCGACTTCGTTCATGGTGTCGTGATCGAGACGATCAAGAAAACGCGGGCCCTTTAAAGGTTCACGTCCGAGAAACAGATTACGAGCGATGGAAAGCTGCGAGATCAGAGCCGAGTCTTGATAAATCGTCTCGATGCCCAAGGCCATCGCGTCCGTGGTGTTCTTAATCTTAACCTGGTTCCCTCGCATGTAGATATCCCCGCTGTCGGCTCGCAGTGCGCCAGAGAGGATTTTGATGAGAGTCGATTTGCCCGCGCCGTTGTCCCCTAAGAGGCCGACAATCTCATTCCGGTTGACCGACAGGGTGACATCGTTAAGGGCCTGTACCCGCCCAAAAAATTTATTAATGCGGTCCATCCGGACCAGTTCTTCTGGCATAATTACGGAAGGCTCACTACAGAGACACGGAGTTCACAGAGGGCATTCATGGGGCGACCACTCTTCAAAACTTTCATGTCTTTGCGGCGACATTTTCTCTGTGTCTCTGTGGTGAATTTCAAGTTCCAGCATGGTGACGGCGTTCGAGCCAGGAATGGAGAGCCATCATCGCCAAGATGATCCCTCCAATGAAAATATTGTAGGCTAAGCCGGGTACACCGATCAGTACGATCCCATTGCGCATCGTGCGGAGGATCAGAACTCCCAGTACGGTGCCGATAATGGTGCCGCGTCCGCCCGAAAGAGCAGTGCCGCCAATGACCACCATCGCGATTACCTCTAATTCATACTGGGTGCCGCTATTCGGATTGGCGGCCGAGACTCGGATTGAGCTCGTGATGCCGGCATACGCAGACATCACCGCAGTTAGAACAAATAGTGCGATCTTGGTGTAAGTAACCCGCACTCCGCGGGCTCGGGCTGCGTCAGGGTTTCCGCCGGCGGCCTGTATCCAATTGCCAGCTTTCGACTCGGTAAGGACGTACCCGAGAATGATTGCAAACAGGATAAACCAGAGCAGAGACGCGTAGATATACAGGTCGCCAATCGCGAATTCGCCGACCACGATCTTCATCAGTGGTGAATCCGCAGTCCAGGTACGTTGAGGAAAGCCGTCTGTGACATACAGCGCTGTTCCCCGGACGACTAAGAGCATTCCTAAGGTGACCAAGAACGACGGAATCTTTAGGTAGGTCACGAACCAACCGTTGGCCAGGCCGACAACGACCGCGAACAAGAGCGCGACCACAAATCCGACCTCAAGCGGGGCGATGTGGGTATTGTATAGGGTCCACATGATGATCGGCGCAAAGCCAAAGACTGACCCGACCGACAAATCGAACTCGCCCGCGGTCATTAGCAGGGTCATCCCCAGAGTGATCATCCCGAGCTCCGGGGTGAATGCCAGCAGGTTGCTGATGTTTCCCGCTGACAGGAAGGCGGGAGACCGCGAGCTAAAAGCTGCGATCTCCACAACCAGCAAGACGAAAGGCCCGAACTCGGGTTGAGAGACGACCTTCTGTAGGAGCGACTTGAAGCCCAATTATTTGTGTCCCGAACCCTGCATTATTTTCAGGTAACTGCCGGCTTTATCCTTCTCGTACAAAGTACCGACGCTGATGTCGAAGCCAGGCGGGATACCGTCCGCGGCCATGGCGGCCAGGGAAAGCGCCAGGTAACTGGTCGCTTGCGGATCCTGCCACATCGCCGCGTTTACGTATCCGTCGAGGACTTCTTGCGCGGTATCAAGAGAGTTGCCCCAACCAACGACCGGAATCTCACCGGCCTTAACGTGAACCTGATCAAACACCCGTTTGATGCTGCCGGTAACCAGATCGCCCAGGCCGATGATCGCCTTAATCTTGCTCTTGTTGGCGGTAAGATAATCGGACATACGGGTGATAATCTCAGCTTGATCCAGTTTGGCCTCAGTAATCTCGTAGTTGATTCCGAGCGGCTTAAATACCTGGTCGATTCCCTGCGTTTCCAGGGTCTGATAGGTAGCGCCGGGCACTTCGACCGGCATCCAAACGAAATCACCCTTTTTCACGAAGTTGTGGTCGACCAGATATTGGGCCCAGCGATGGCCGATGGCGACGTTGTCACCGCCGACATAGGCATCTCGACCGCTGGTTTTATCTTCGGTATTCATGATGATTACCGGAATACCGGCGGCATGAGCTTCAGCGATGACCTTCGTCAAACTTCCCGGGTCCGGAGTGCTGGTGACGATTCCTCGCGCTTTCGCTGAAATCGCAGCCCTGATCGCTTCTTGGTGTGATGGCACATCGCCGCTGTGAAACGAAGTCCGGACATCGTTACCGGTGTCTTTTGCCCATTGCTCCGCTCCTTGGAGGAAATACGTCCAAACCGGGTCAGTTGGCGAGCCGTGAGAAACCCAATAATAGATCGCTTTGTCAGCGGCTGAGGCTTGTATCGGTGCAAACAACACCGCCATGGCGCCGAAAATTGCTAAGGGAAGCCCGATTCCAATGGGGCCGAGCTTTCCTTTTCTTAAGGGCAAACCGTAGCGGGTTGCCCAATTGAGCAGAACACGTGTTCTCATAATCTGGGGGATTGATCCGTAACCGGTACGAAGAACCGGTGCCGGAGCGTTATAATGAACAGCGTTGCGAGGGAATCGAAAGGAAAAAGTAAGATGTGAAAGGTGAAAGATGATGGGTGGGGCTTCGACAACCTAAAGCCATGCGAAACGTCATTGTCAGGGTGGTCGGACCAAGCGCCGAATCGCCGGCGAGCCTGAAGTCGATGGTCTATAGCGAGCCTATCCGAGAGGCCAACCTGTTACCTTTCACTTTTCACCTATCACTTCCCGCCGCTTCTGGCCGCACGAAAATAATCAGCCAGCCCCTGCGCAACCCCGTCGGCATATTCCGCGTAGATATTTTTGTGCATCACGCCGTTGAATTCTCGCAAGCCATCATATTCTCCGGCCTCGAATCGGTCGAAGAAGTCGCGGCTATTCATTACGTAGCACTCCACGTAAGCGACCGGGCAGTGATAGAGGCGGTTGGCCAATAGATTACGAACCCAGACATAGCCGCTGGCGCCGACCGCGCGCGCATTATCGCTATTGTAATGGTAGGCGGGCAATTTAGTGGTGTCGGAAAGGGAATGAGCGATGCTTTCAGCGATACCCAGCTCTTCGTCGAAGGATTGGCTCAGCAGTTTCAGAAGCATCTGATAACGAACGTCAGCGTAGGCCAGTTCGGGTTCAGCGTAAGCGCCGTTTACGATCAAGTGCAGATGGTCGATGTCGGTCAAAGTAGGGTTCGCAGGGTCACCCCAAGGCTCCGCGTTAAAGTGAAGGCAAAGAGTGAGGTCCGGCTTCAATGTATGGTTGACGCGCCTCGCTCTTTCGTGAATCTCAGCGACTCTGTAGAAAAGACGTTCCGCCTCCCACGCGATCGAATGCTCCTTTTCCGGGTCGGCCGGACCCTCGTAACTGCGTAAGATGGGATGCACCCCGCGTGCTTTCAGAGAAGCGCGTGCCTCGGCATGGAGATCATCGGCACGCAACGACGTGACTGGGCCTGGCTTTGAATGAACGAAAACGACCTTGGCGCCAAGTTCTTCCAGTCGGGGCGCTAAACGTTTCGCGGTTTGCAGAGTAAGATCGCCTTCCTTGACCGGTTCGGCGTTCCCGATCTGGAACCATCGTTCCTCCATTTTTGCCCACGAGCCGCCCAGATGACCCGGATCCAGGGCGATAGTTACCCCGGCCAGAGGCTGATCCTTGTCCGCCGGAAGCGTTTTCGGGTCGTGCCAGTATTTCGCGAATGGCTGTCCTTTGTCCTTTGCGAACTTGAGCTTTAGCCGGTGTTTGGTCGAGGTCTGAATTTCTGCGTAATCAGGCTCCACCGTAATCCATTTTTGAGCCGTGCCGCCTGGCGCGTACACATCGTTTAAGAGGTGAAGAAATCGGTCGTGAGTGATTGTTCCTTGGAACTTTTGGAGTCCGTCCCAGTCGGGCGGCCCGCTGAGCGGGGTTAGAGGATCGGCCATGGCGGCAGTTAGCATGCCGGCTTCGACCAGGAGCAGGAGGACGAAGAATTTGCAAACGCGCAGCGCGAACGAGTCGCCCAACACCTGGAGGGGAGCCGCTTTGCATTTAGGCAGTTCTGTAATTTGGCAGCGAGCGGCTCCCGGAAACGTCCCATGGTTCTGCAGCTCTACCGACCCTCCGAAACAGAACCGCATTGCGAAAAGATGACGCTGGGCTATTCGCGGGAGCCGCCTGCTAGCCATATGATAGAACTGCCGCGCTACAAAGCGGCTCCCCTCCAGGCGTTGGGTATTCGGCGCTGCGTCTCTATCGGAGAGCGAGTACGATTCAAAGATCCTTCCCAACATACCAGATTTGCTTCAGGGTATTTCCACCCTTATATAAAAGTAATTACTGGCGGGTAGGCGATGCTTCGACTTCTTTTTCTCGGTGACATCATCGGCGAGCCCGGGCGCAGGGCGGTTATCGAGATGTTGCCGACCCTAAAATCCGCCTGGGAGCTCGATTTCGTCGTCGTAAATGGCGAAAATGTTGCCGCGGGCCGAGGTATAACGCCCAAGCTGGCGATCGATTTGCTTCGTTGCGGGGCCGCGGTGATCACGACCGGCGACCATGTCTGGGATCAGAAAGATATCGTTTCATTTATCGACACTGAGCCCCGGCTGCTTCGTCCAATCAATTATCCTGAAGGCACTCCGGGGGGAGGATCGATCGTTTTAGAGACCGCGAAAGGAAAAGTCGGGGTAATTAACGTCCAAGGTCGAACGTTTATGCTTCCCGCCCTGGAAAACCCATTTCGCCGCGTGTGGGATGAGGTTGAACAGATCCGGGCGCAAACGCCGGTCATTTTTGTCGACGTTCATGCTGAGACAACCAGTGAAAAGATTGCGCTTGGGCGATTCCTGGATGGGAAAGTATCGGTTGTGGCCGGGACTCACACCCATGTACAGACGGCTGATGACCAGATTTTCCCGGGTGGAACTGCCTTCATTTGCGACGTGGGAATGTGCGGACCTACAGAGTCTGTCTTAGGACGCGAGATTCAACCTATCGTCCAGCGCTTCTACACCAGCATGCCGGTCAATTTTCCCGTGGCGAAAGGAGAGGTTAAGCTGCACGGGCTCATGGTCGATATCGATGAAGAGACTGGACGCGCAATGTCGGTTCGGCGTATAGCCGAGACTTATCGGCCGGCACCACCTACCCCTGCAGAAACGCGGGAGGCGCCGAACCGAGAAGAACATTCTATTAGCCGTTAGGGATAGCTCCGGCTCATCCGTCTGCTAGACCCGCGATCTGGAGGGTGAGCGGGACCTGATTCGTGTCGCCCAGAATCCTGTTGACGCTATTGCGCTCTTTGTTAAGTTTCCGGCTCGCTTGACGGACCTTGGGTAGCGATCGATCGGCCTCTTTTTGCGGGATTAGCGACGAATGAGCCTTTTGATTGAACTCAATTTCCGGCACGAGAGGTCGGCCGATTCACGCTGTGTGCTACTCGTCCGATTAAAGAGACAACATATGCCCATGTAGCTCAGTTGGTAGAGCACGTCCTTGGTAAGGACGAGGTCACCGGTTCAATCCCGGTCATGGGCTCCATGTCCTTACTAAAAAAGACCTTAGATTATTTAAATAGAAGATAGAGCAAGAAGGAGACCTTAAATGGCGAAGGATAAATTCGAACGATCCAAACCGCACGTGAACATCGGCACTATCGGACATGTGGACCATGGTAAGACCACTTTGACTGCCGCTATCACGACGGTACTGGCCGAGAAGGGCATGGCGCAGGCAACGCGGTACGATCAGATTGATAATGCTCCTGAAGAAAAGGAGCGTGGTATTACGATTAACACGGCGCATGTAGAGTATCAGACCGCAAACCGTCACTACGCGCATGTCGATTGTCCCGGTCATGCTGACTACGTGAAGAACATGATCACCGGTGCAGCGCAGATGGACGGCGCTATTCTCGTTGTTTCCGCAGCGGATGGACCTATGCCGCAGACCCGTGAACACATTCTGCTAGCTCGCCAAGTCGGCGTGCCGTCGATCGTCGTATTCTTAAATAAATGCGACATGGTCGATGACCCGGAACTGTTGGATCTGGTTGAGATGGAAGTTCGGGATCTGCTTTCGCAGTACGAATTTCCCGGCGACACGATTCCGATTGTGAAGGGAAGCGCACTCAAGGCGCTAGAAGGTGATCCTAAGTACAAGGAAAACATTTACCAACTGATGGCTGCGGTCGATGAATACATCCCGCTGCCGGAGCGTCCGATTGATCAACCGTTTTTGATGCCGATCGAAGACGTGTTCAACATTGAAGGTCGAGGCACGGTGGTGACCGGCCGAGTTGAGCGCGGAATCCTCAAGAAAATGGAAGAAGTGGAGATCGTAGGTATCCGTCCGACCGTGAAGACGACGGTGACCGACATCGAAATGTTCCGAAAATTGTTGGATGAAGCTCGGGCTGGTGACAATGTCGGTGTGCTGTTACGAGGTGTTAAAAAAGAAGACGTGGAACGAGGCCAAGTCGTAGCGAAACCGGGGACGATCACTCCTCACAAGAAGTTTAAGGCTGAGGTTTATGTCCTGAGTAAGGAAGAAGGCGGACGACATACGCCATTCTTTACGAACTATCGCCCTCAGTTTTACTTCCGGACGACCGATGTCACCGGGACCGTTAAACTGCCAGACGGCGTCGAAATGGTGATGCCGGGAGACAATGTGTCGATCGAGGTCGAGTTAATCACTCCGATCGCCATGGAGAAGACTATCCGCTTCGCGATCCGCGAAGGGGGTCGTACCGTGGGCGCCGGTCGAGTTGCTGAGATTCTTGATATTAAATAGTTTTTTTCTCGAGGAAATAGAGATTAAGATTGAGGTCCGGCAGCTTTGCCGGACCCTTTCTCTTGGTGGGTGGAGCTCTTTGGTAGAGCAAAACTGCTGCTGGGTTAACTTAGTGAATATTTTTAGGTCAGTAGCTCAATTGGTAGAGCAGCGGTCTCCAAAACCGCCGGTTGGGGGTTCGAGTCCCTCCTGACCTGATTCCCCGTCAATCCAATCTATGTTTGGTTTCTTTCGATATATTACCCGGTTCGTCGGTGAAGTGCGCGGGGAGTTGGTGAAGGCGAGTTGGCCATGGGATCCCAAAGAACACGGGGTGAGAAAATATCGGGAATTGATCGATTCCACGACCGTGGTGGTTATCGCGATGCTCTTATTGAGCGGCTACATCGCCTTCTGGGATTTCGTGATGGTTAAGCTGGTTGGTTGGCTGGTGCCGTGAGGTGATTATGAGCGAACCCGATAAAGATCAATGGTTTGTGGTGCACGTTCTCTCCGGCCAGGAACAGAAGGTCTATGAGAGTTTGACCCGCCGAATCAAGACCGAGGAAATGGGTGACCTGGTCTATGAAGTCCTGATCCCGACCGAGCGCATTTCCGAAATTAAACGGGGCAAACGCACCGAGACGACGCGCAAATTTTTCCCAGGTTATCTGATCGTGAATATGTACCTGCTGGACAAACAGAGCCAGCTGGTAGACCGGACCTGGTATTTTATCCGTGAAACCCCAGGCGTACTCGGATTTGCCGGAACTAAGGATCGCCCTGTGCCAATGCGGCCCCAGGAGGTCGAAAGCATGTTGGCTCAGATCCGGGAGCGCGAAGACAAAGTTAAGCCGAAGGTCAGCTTTGAGGTAGGAGAAACCGTCAAAGTGGCAGACGGGCCGTTTCAGAATCAAAGCGGTGTCGTTGAAGAAATTGATCCTGATCGTGGCAAGCTGCGTGTTTCGGTCAGCATCTTCGGCCGCTCTACACCGGTAGAGTTGGAGTACTGGCAGGTCGAACGCAGTTAAAGAACAAAGAAAATGGCAAAGGAAATCGTAGCAACGATCAAGCTTCAGATCCCGGCCGGGCAAGCAAACCCAGCACCGCCGGTTGGACCCGCTCTGGGTCAAAACGGTGTTAACATCATGGCGTTCTGCAAAGAGTTTAACGCCGCCACACAGAAACAGGCTGGAGATATCCTGCCTGTGGTTATCACCGTCTACAAAGACAAGTCTTTTACCTTCATCACCAAGGCGCCGCCAGCGGCCATTCTGCTGAAAAAAGCAGCCAACATCGCAGCTGGATCCAAAGAGCCTGGCAAAACCAAAGTCGGGCAGCTGACGAAAAAGGACGTCATGGAGATCGTTAAGGTCAAGATGAAGGATATGAATGCCCGGTCTGAAGAGGCCGCTTACCGGACGTTGGTGGGTACCGCTCGGCAGATGGGCATCGATGTGGTAGACTAGCTGCCCTCGCCTTAGGCTCGGACAGATGACAAATGACAAATTACGGATGACAAATTGTGGAGTCTGCCATGGGGCGGAAACGCGAAACCTTTGTCATTGGTCATATGTCACTTGTCATTCGGACGAGCTTCGGGCGAGTCCGAGGGATTCGTTCGTAGTTTAGTAAAGAAAACAGAAAACACCCGCAGGAGGTTCGGCCAAAAAGGGCGGACCGCTAGAACTGCAAAAGAAATGAAACTAAAAGATCGCAGTAAACGTTATCGGGCCTGTGCGGAGTTAGTAGATCCGCTGAAAGCCTACTCGCTTCCGGAGGCAGTCGATGCACTGAAGAAATTGCCGCCGACAAAGTTTGATCAAACCGTCACACTCTCTTTCAAGTTGGGTGTTGATCCCCGCCAATCGGATCAGATGGTTCGTGGGACTTGTCCTTTGCCGCATGGCAGCGGTAAGACCGTGCGAGTGCTCGTTTTCGCTCAAGGGCAAGCCGCGACTGCAGCCAAAGAGGCTGGCGCCGAGTATGTCGGATTCGAAGACCTCATCAAACAGTGTCAAGCTGGGTTCCAAGATTTTGATGTCGCGATTGCCACTCCGGCAGCGATGTCAGAAGTACGCAAACTGGGTAAGATCCTAGGTCCGCGCGGTCTTATGCCAAATCCGAAGACTGGCACCGTGACCGAAGATACGGCCAAAGCCGTCCGCGAAGTAAAAGCGGGCCGAGTTGAATTTAAGCTGGATAAGAACGGTAACGTGGCGGTTCCGATGGGTAAGTTTTCGTTTGCGCCGGAAGCATTGGTGGCGAACGGAACGGCGGTTATTGACGCTGTAGTCAAAGCGCGTCCGCCGGCTGCCAAGGGAAAATTTGTTCATAGCATCACGGTCAGCGCGACCATGACCCCAGGCGTGCGGGTGGATGCGGCCACATATAACCGATAGGGGCAGCGAAAATGAGACCTGAAAAGACCACAATTGTTGAAGATTTGTCCGCGCGGCTGAACGCCTCCCCGTTCCTGATCGTTGCCGAGTACACAGGGATGAATGTTATCGAGTTTGCTGAACTCCGGAATCGGTTAGCCGGTGCCGGCGCCCAGTGCAAGGTCGTCAAGAACACGTTTCTGCGTAGGGCGGCGGCTGAAGTCGGCTTCCCGGATCTGGGCAAGGATCTGGCTGGCCAAAATGCTATCGTGACCGGTGAGAGCGATGTCTGCGCTGCCGCCAAGGTTCTGAAAACCTTCTCGACCGAATTTCAGCGGCCGGCGGTACGACTCGGCGTATTGGATCACGCGGTTCTCTCGAAGGAGCAGATTCAGGCATTAGCCGATCTTCCGGCCAAACACGTGCTGCAGGCCCAGCTCTTGGGATTGTTGAAGTCACCACTGCAGAAATTTGTTTCCGTGTTGAACGAACCTGGCGCATCGCTGGCGCGATTGTTGAAAGCCAGAGTCGAAAAGGAGGGCGGCGAAGCAGCCAGCTAAGATTTTTGGAGCAGCACGGAGGAGCTCTAGCCCCTCGGTGTCTGTTCCGACACAAACGAGGCGCGAAGAAGCCGCGCGCCCCGAGTAACAAAACAACTGGTTCCTCGTCGGGTTCTGCAGCTGCAGAATCTTAAATGCTTCTGAGGCTTCGGGAGCGCGACGATACCGAAGAGAAAAATATGGCAGATACAGAACAACTCGTAGAACAGCTCAGCGGATTGACCGTTTTGGAGATCGCTGACCTGGTCAAGAAACTCGAAGACAAATGGGGTGTTAGCGCGGCAGCTCCAGTGGCGGTAGCAGCCCCGGCAGCCGGCGGTGGCGGTGCAGCAGCAGCGCCTGCAGCCGAGGAAAAGACTACGTTCGACGTGATCCTTAAAGAAGTCGGCGGTAATAAAATCGCTGTCATTAAGGAAGTTCGCGCCGCAGTGTCCGGCTTAGGACTCGCGGAAGCAAAAGCCTTGGTTGAGAGCGCGCCTAAACCGGTTAAGGAAGGCGTGACCAAGCAGGAAGCCGAAGAGATCAAGAAGAAGATCGAAGCGGCTGGCGCTAAGGTCGACATCAAGTAACCGGCAATTTTCGCCTCGTAAGATTCATTGAGCCGGGCGCAGACGTTTGTCTGCGCCCGTTTTTTTCACCCTACCGGCGCTCTGCCGGACGATATTTGTGGGCTAGTTGCGTATCGTCAAGAGAGCTGATCGTGACCTTCTGCCAAGGAAACCGCTTGCGAATCGGGCGGAATCGAGTAGTTTTGTGGCTCGTTGACCGCGGGGGAACTCGAGATATCACTCGCTCGTTTAACACATTCAGCACAATTCTGAGCTCCATGCGCGAGGCACATTTGACACGCCTTGCGAGTGGGGCTATTTGTGTTCCCCTTTGGCGTTTTGCCAGCAAGGAGCCTTAACAGAGTGAACCGGCACTAAAGTGCCGATCGGTTGGAAGAGAAAAGCATCCGTATGTCAGAGCGTATTTATTTCGGAAAGATCAAAGAAGCTGTCGAGCCGCCAAACCTTATTGAAGTGCAGCTCAATTCGTACGTTGAGTTTCTCCAAAAGGATGTGCCGCCTAGCAAACGCAAGAACGTCGGCCTACAGGCGGTTTTTAAAGAGGTTTTCCCAATCCAAAGCTACGACGACAAGGTCGTCCTCGATTTCGCTAGTTACGATATCGGTGACCCGAAAATGTCGGCTCTGGATTGCCAGCGCGAAGGCCAAACCTTTAGCGCCCCTTTGCATGTCACTTTCCAGTTGAAGGACGAAAAAGGGACCAAGGAAGAGAAGGTTTACATGGGCGAGATCCCGCTCATGACGCCCCAAGGCACCTTTGTTATCAATGGCGCCGAGCGCGTCGTGGTCAGCCAGTTGCATCGCTCCCCCGGTATTGCCTTCGAGTCCAGCATCCATCTGAACGGTAAAGTTCTCTACAGCTTCCGAATTATCCCTGACCGCGGTTCGTGGCTGGAAGTTCAATTCGATACCAACGACCTGCTTTACATCTATCTCGACCGCCGCAAACGGCGCCGGAAGTTCCTGGCCACCACATTCCTGCGTGCTATCGGGTACGGCTCGGACGAAGCGATCATTAAGGTGTTCTATCAGATCGAGAAGCTTTCGCTTAAGGCGACCATCGATGAAGAACAGCTCAACACGAAGGTGTTGATTGCCGACGTGCGAGATGGGGAAATTACGGTTGCGCGGGCATTTGAACCACTGACCAAAGCGACCATTCAGCAGGTCTTGTCACTCGGAATCACCGAGGTCGATGTCGTCGACACGAAAGACGACGACACCATTATTAAATCGATCAAGAAAGATCCGGCTCACGATGAGGAAGAAGCCTTGCGCGATATCTATCGGCGCCTGCGTCCGGGCGATCCTCCGACGATTCCGAACGCGCGCGGCCTGCTTCGGCGGTTGTTCTTTGATCCGAAGAAATACGATTTAGGTCGTGTCGGTCGTTACAAGATCAACCAGAAGCTCACCATCGAAGTTGATTTAAATGAGCGGACTCTCACCACGCAAGATTTCATTGGGGCAATGAAGTACCTGGTGAACCTGCGAAAGGGAGAGGGATTGCTCGACGATATTGATCACCTCGGCAGTCGCCGGGTTCGAACGGTCGGCGAGTTGCTGGCTAACCAGTGCCGGGTCGGCTTGGCGCGTACCGAGCGTTTGGTGAAAGAGCGAATGACGCTCTTTGACGTGAACATCGATGGGATGACTCCGCAGAAGCTGATCAATCCCAAAGCGCTCAGCGCCGTCATTCGCGATTTCTTTGGCCGGTCACAGCTCAGCCAGTTCATGGATCAAACCAATCCGTTGGCCGAACTGACTCACAAGCGCCGTCTTTCCGCGCTTGGTCCGGGAGGTTTGAGCCGAGATCGTGCCGGGTTCGAAGTCCGGGACGTACATCCCTCTCACTATGGACGTATTTGTCCGATTGAGACTCCGGAAGGACCGAATATCGGGTTGATTAGCTCGATGAGCACTTTTGCCCGGATTAACGAGTTCGGGTTTATAGAGACACCGTATCGAAGAGTCGAGGGCGGGAAAGTCACCCAGCATATCGACTATCTCACAGCGGACCGCGAAGAGAACTACGTTGTTGCCCAAGCGAATGCGCCGATCGAGAAGGACGGAGCCTTTATCGACGAGAAAGTCTCTTGCCGTTTTCGGGGTGACTTCGTGGAAGTTGAACCGTCGCGGATCCACTACATGGACATCTCCCCGAAACAGCTGGTGTCGGTTGCCGCCGGGTTGATTCCGTTCTTGGAGCACGACGATGCGAACCGGGCGTTGATGGGTTCTAACATGCAACGTCAAGGAGTCCCGCTGATTCGCTCGGAATCACCGCTGGTTGGTACCGGCCTCGAGGGGAAGGTGGCCCGCGACTCGAAGGCCGTCATCGTCGCGGAAGGCGACGGGGTTGTCGCGTCGGTTACGGCGGAACAGATTGTTACCACCCGTGATGGGAAGTTGCCTGAGCTGAAGAAACGGCCAATGAGCCGCCCTGAGGATGGCCTATTCGTGTATGAGCTGCGCAAGTTCATGCGGTCGAATGCCGGTACCTGCATTAACCAAAAGCCGATTGTCGGCAAAGGCGACAAGGTAGCTAAAGGTCAGGTCATCGCAGACGGGCCGAACACGGAAGATGGCGAGTTGGCGCTCGGGCGAAACGTGCTCGTCGCGTTCATGCCTTGGAACGGTTACAATTTCGAGGACGCCATTTTGATCTCCGAGAAAGTGGTTAAGGAGGACATTTACACCTCGATCCACATTGACGAGTTCGAGATTGGAGCCCGCGACACCAAGTTGGGGCCGGAAGAAATTACTCGGGATATACCGAACGTCAGTGAAGAAGCGCTGCGGAATCTGGGACCAGACGGTGTAATCCGGGTCGGAGCCGAAGTGAAGCCCGGGGACATCCTCGTTGGTAAAATCACGCCTAAGAGCGAAACCGAGCTTGCTCCGGAAGAACGATTGTTGCGCGCGATTTTCGGTGAGAAAGCGGCCGACGTGAAAGACACGTCGCTGACCGTGCCATCCGGGACCTACGGCATTGTGATGGACGTGAAAGTCTCATCTCGGAAAGAGGTTCAGAAGCAAAAACTGACTCCGGCCGAGACCAAGCGCCAAGCCAAACAAATCGGCGAGGATTATCGCAAAAAGAAAGATGAGCTTCACGAAGAGCTCACGGAAGCGTTGTCGAACATCTTGTTGGGCGAAAAGATCCCGCTCGATGTGGTGAACGCGGAAACCGGGGAGATCATTATCCCGGCGAACCGAAAGATCACTAAGACACTGCTACGGAAGCTGGCTGGGGTCTACGATCATATCGACATCGATCCGAGCCCGATTCGGAACAAAATCCGGGAGATCATTAGTTCCTTCGAACATAAATTTGCCGAGCTCGATCTGGAGAAGGATCGTTCGCTCGACCGAATCGAGAGCGGTGACGATATCGATCCCGGTATCATCAAGCAGGTTAAGGTTTATATCGCGAGCAAACGTAAGCTGAGTGTGGGTGACAAGATGGCCGGACGTCACGGGAACAAGGGTGTCGTGGCCAAGATCGTACCGGAAGAAGACATGCCGTTCCTCAGTGATGGGACGCCGGTCGAGATTGTGCTTAACCCGCTTGGCGTGCCGAGCCGAATGAATGTCGGCCAGGTTCTAGAAACGCACCTGGGTGTTGCTGCTAAGGCGCTCGGATTCAAAGTCGCGACTCCGGTTTTTGACGGAATCGATGAGCCTGAGGTGCGCAAATACCTCAACGAAGCGAAAAAGATCGACGGATTTACCTGGGTGAATGAGAACGGTAAATCGACGCTTTACGATGGCCGAACGGGTGACTCGTTCGATCAACAGGTCGTGGTCGGGTACATCTACATGTTGAAATTGGGGCATTTGGTTGCCGACAAGATCCATGCGCGAGCAGTTGGTCCTTACTCCTTGGTTACTCAACAGCCATTGGGCGGAAAAGCCCAATACGGCGGACAGCGGTTCGGTGAAATGGAGGTCTGGGCTCTCGAGGCTTACGGCGCAGCTTACACTCTACAGGAGTTGCTGACCGTGAAGTCGGATGATGTCCAGGGCCGGACCCGGATTTACGAGTCCATCGTCAAAGGAGATAACTCTCTTGAGGCCGGCACTCCTGAATCGTTCAACGTTTTGATTAAGGAAATGCAGAGCCTGGGACTGGACGTGAAGGTCGGCGGGAAACCGCAGACTTTTCTCGACACCGCTTTGGATGTCGCGGCCGTGGCGGCTGGATAATTCCAATGGAGCGCGCCTTTCCACGAACGTGGGACGGCGCCGAGATACCTGCAGGAATGGTTGTTTTGAAAGTTTTAACTAACACACTCGAGGGTTCGCGGTTCCCGAGCGTCCGTTAGCAGTTTTGTTATCCAAAAACCCGCGGTCATAGCTATGAATGAAACGAATCTTCGCGAACTTCTTGGGGAAGAACGCTCGGTCGGTTTCGACCAAGTAGGAATCAGTGTGGCGTCGCCGGACGCCATCCGCTCTTGGAGCAAAGGAGAGGTAAAGAACCCGGAGACGATCAATTATCGAACCTTCAAACCGGAAAAAGGGGGCCTTTTCTGCGAGCGTATCTTCGGTCCGACCCGAGATTGGGAATGTTCTTGCGGTAAGTACAAACGCATTAAGCATAAGGGCGTTATCTGCGACCGTTGCGGCGTTGAGGTAACACTTTCTCGTGTCCGGCGTGAGCGCATGGGGCATATCGAGTTAGCGGTCCCGGTTTCCCATATTTGGTTTTATAAGTGCATGCCGTCGCGAATTGGTCTCATGCTGGACATGAGCTCGCGGCAACTGGAGCGGGTTATCTATTACGAGGATTATATTGTTATTGATCCTGGCCAGACGCAGTTGCAGAAGTGCCAGCTCTTGAATGAGCAAGAGTATCGGGAAGCACAGGAACAGTACGGGGAAACCTTCAAGGCAGGCATGGGAGCAGAAGCCATTAAGATTCTGCTTTCTCAGATCGACCTTCGCCAACTCAACCTCGAGTTGGAAGAGGCGATGAACAACACCAAGAGCAAGCAGATCCGTAAGAAATTAGCGAAGCGGCTCAAGTTGGTGCAGGGGTTCATTAATTCTCATTCCCGGCCGGAATGGATGATCCTGGACGTGTTGCCAGTGATCCCGCCGGATCTGCGCCCGTTGGTGCCTCTCGAAGGTGGCAGGTTTGCTACCTCGGATCTGAACGATCTTTACCGCCGGGTTATTAACCGGAACAACCGGCTAAAGAACCTCCTGCAGCTGAAGACCCCGGACGTCATTATCCGGAACGAAAAGCGAATGTTGCAAGAGGCGGTTGATGCGCTGTTCGACAACGGGCGGCATGGCCGCGCCGTTACGGGCGCCGGCAATCGTCCGCTCAAATCCTTGAGCGACATGTTGAAGGGCAAAGGCGGCCGGTTCCGTCAGAACCTGCTGGGTAAGCGGGTCGATTATTCGGGGCGTTCGGTTATCGTCATCGGTCCGGAACTCAAACTGCACCAGTGCGGTTTGCCGAAGAAGATGGCGCTCGTGCTTTTCGAGCCTTTCATCATCCGGCGACTGAAAGAGTTGGGATACGTTCATACGGTTCGCAGCGCTAAGAAAATGATCGAAGCGCAAAAGCCGGAGGTCTGGGATATCCTTGAAGAGGTCACTCGAGGTCACCCGGTGCTGCTGAATCGAGCGCCGACCTTGCACCGGTTATCCATTCAGGCATTTGAACCGTTGCTGATCGAGGGCGAGGCCATCCGAATCCATCCATTGGTTTGTACTGCCTACAACGCAGACTTTGACGGTGACCAAATGGCGGTGCATGTGCCGCTCTCTGTGGAAGCACAGATGGAGGCGCGGCTGCTAATGTTAGCACCAAACAACATCTTCTCGCCGTCTAGCGGGAAGCCGATCACCACGCCGTCGCAAGACATCGTGCTAGGCTGCTATTATCTGACCCAGGAGCCGCGGAAAACTAATCAACCCGGCGAGCGGTTACGGCGTTTCCATGAGATGGCCGAGATCGAGTTCGCGTTGTCTGAGGGTGCGATCAAGATTCACGAAAGAGTCAAGTACCTGAACCCGGATTTTGGCCGGACCACGAATTACGGCAATTCCCGGGACAAGGAAATCGAGACTACGGTCGGCCGGGTTATTTTTAACGGTATCTGGCCGAAGGAACTCGGTTTCTTCAATAAGACCGCTGCCAAGAAACAGCTTAGCGATATCATATGGAGAACCTACCAGGTCTCCGGACAACAAAGGACCGTCGAGACACTCGACCGCCTAAAAGAGCTCGGGTTCCATTGGGCGACCAAGGCTGGGGTATCAATCGGTATTACCGACATGATTATCCCGAACGAGAAGAAGACCGAGTTGGACAAAGCTTACAAAGAGATCGCGGTCGTCGATAAGCAATACCGCAGTGGCATCATCACCGAGGGTGAGCGATACAATAAGATCATCGATATCTGGACCCAGGCGGGTGAAGAGATTTCGAACGTGATGTTCCGTACCCTGCAACATAACGAAGGGCGCAAGGAACTGAACCCGGTTTACCTGATGCAGGATTCTGGCGCGCGAGGTAATCGCCAACAGATCAAACAGCTGGCCGGCATGCGAGGTCTGATGGCCAAGCCGTCGGGCGAAATCATCGAAAGACCAATTACGTCGAACTTCCGTGAGGGTCTTAGCGTTCTTGAGTATTTCATCTCGACGCACGGCGCCCGTAAAGGTCTGGCAGACACGGCGTTGAAGACAGCCGATTCTGGTTATCTCACCAGAAAGCTGGTCGATGCCGCGCAGGACGTAATCATTGTTGAGGACGACTGCGGAACAGCTAACGGAATCATTGTACGCCCGATCTACGAGGGTGACGATGAAGTGGTCGACTTGGCGGCGCGAATTGTGGGACGGGTAAGTTGCGAGACCATCACCGACCCAGTTTCTAAAGAGACCACCATCAAGGCAAACCAACTGATCGAGGAATCGCAGGCCCAAGCGCTGATGAAGATCGGCGTCGAGCAACTGAAGATCCGTTCGGTATTGACCTGCGAATCGAAGCGCGCGGTCTGCGCCCGCTGCTATGGGCGCAACCTGGCAACCGGTCAGATGGTGAAGTTGGGAGAGGCAGTGGGAATTATTGCCGCCCAAAGCATTGGTGAGCCTGGTACCCAGTTGACGATGCGGACGTTCCACATCGGCGGTACTGCGACTCAGCTCTTCAAACAGCCGATCATCAAAGCCAAGAACGAAGGGGAAGTTCAGTTCAATGAGCTTCGGGTTGTCCAATCAGTCGATGGTAACTACATCGCTTTAAACAAGAACGGATCGATCTCGGTACATGGGAAAGATGGCCGCGAGCTCGAACGCTACAATGTAGTGGTTGGCTCGGTCATTTCCGTCGCAGAAGGTAAACACGTCAAGAAGGGCGATGTCTTCGTCCAATGGGATCCGTATAACGTCCCGATCCTGACGGAGAAACCCGGTAAGGTTGAGTTCCGCGATATGATCGCGGGCGTAACCGTGAAACGGGAGCTCGACGAAACCACCGGCCTGATGGGTACGGTCGTTATCGAGCACAAGGAAGATCTACACCCGCAGATCGTGATCTTGAACGAAGGGAACAGGGAAATCGCCAGCTACGCGATCCCGGCCGGCGCGCACATCGTCGTACAGGACGAAGGTACGGTCCCGGCAGGTACGCTGTTAGCGAAGACTCCGAGAAAGATTGCTAAGACAAAGGACATCACCGGAGGTCTACCCCGAGTTGCTGAGCTGTTCGAAGCCCGGCGTCCCAAGGAGGCGGCTGAAATAGCCAAGATCGATGGTGTGGTCGAGTTCGGCGGCACCGTCCGTGGCAAACGGCGGCTAATCCTTCGAGATCCCACCACTGGCCAAGAGGAAGAGCACCTGATTCCTTTGAACAAACACATTATCGTCTTTAAGGGCGATGTTGTTAAGAAGGGGTCCCAGCTCACCGAAGGTCCGATTGTGCCGCACGAAATTCTTGAGGTTTGCGGACCGCAAGATCTCCAGGAACACCTGGTGAATGAGGTCCAAGAGGTTTACCGATTGCAGGGTGTCGAGATTAACGACAAGCATATCGAGATCATCGTCCGGCAAATGCTTCGGAAGGTGAAGATCACCGAGCCTGGCGATACCTCGCTGTTGTGGGGTGATCAGGTTGAACGGATGGAGTTCGAGAAAGAGAACCGAAAAGTCGTCGATCAAGGCGGTAAGCCGGCGGAAGCCGTCCCGGTTCTGCTAGGTATCACTAAGGCGTCTCTGGAGACCGACAGCTTCATTTCGGCTGCGTCGTTCCAAGATACCACGCGGGTCCTGACGGAAGCCGCTACTCTCGGAAAGATCGATTACCTACGGGGGTTCAAGGAGAACGTCATCATGGGACACCTGATTCCGGCCGGTACCGGTTTCGGCGATCATCGCAATGTGAAAACGGTCGAAATGGTAGCTCCTCAAGCCGAAATGGCGCCGGAGGAAACCGAGCCTGCAGTGGGATAATCTTGGTTGGTACATGGACGGAAGGTTTAGACGCGCGCTGGAACCAGTAGGGGACAGCGCGTCTGGCCTTGGCCAGATCCGACGTAGCTCGATTTCACCGGCGCAATTTCTTGCGTCGGTGGCGAAACCTGATCCTCATGCACCGCGAGTTCGTTCGCGGTGTTCACGCTTGTTCCGGCCTACCAGACGGAGCCGTCCGGAGCTTAGAACGACGGGGCGAAGTCTGGTGTCCTTCCGTTTCTAGCATGTCTATCGCAACCAAAACTGGAGATGCCGGACAGACGGCTTTGATGTACGGGCATCGCGTCCCTAAAACGGATCGGCGCGTCGAAGCGTACGGTACCGTAGATGAGCTTAACGCTGCGCTCGGCTTGGTACGAGCGACGACCAAAGGAGAGCTTATTCAGACAACGGTTTTGGCCGTCCAACGCGAGTTGGTGGTTCTAATGGGGGAGTTAGCGGTCGCTGATGAAGATCGGGAACGATATCAACGGGATGGGTACAAGATCGTTACTACTCCGATGGTCGACCGTTTGACCGCCGTGGTCGATGACCTAGAAAAGAATCACCATATCACTTTTAAGCACTGGGCTACTCCCGGGCACACCCTGGATGCTGCCGCTCTTGATGTAGCTCGGACAACTTGTCGCCGAGCGGAACGCCGGGTGGTTGGTTTGGCTGATAGCGCCGAATATGTCAATCCTGAGACTGTCCGGTATTTGAACCGCCTCTCGGATGTCCTTTGGTTATTTGCCCGTTATGTCGAAGGGGGAGAAGGAGAGACAGCCCCACGCGTATGAGGCTGCTCCCATGGTCGTTGTCGGCAGCTTATTTTGGTGGGGCGAGGCTCCCGAACGATCCAAAGAAATGAACAGAGTTTTTCGTGATTTCGTGTTGGGCCGCGGGGTTAGGCCGGAAAACCTGCCGAGCCGTCGGTCCGTAGCGTGGTTGCCAATCAAGTGCGGCACGTCAGCTGAACGGCTCGGCACGCTGTGTGGCCTAGTCTCACCCGAACGCCGAATCATCTTGTTCCTCCGATTATATCTGTAGGTCTTTCGGGAGCCTCGCCCCACCAATTTGCCTACCGATTTCCCCTTGCACAATCGATCCTCATGAACCATAGTCACCGGCTCCGGCCGAAACCGGGATCCTACCTGTCGAATACCGTATGTCTTCAATGGAATTAATGACTGAGCTCCTCGAAGCAGGGGTTCATTTTGGGCATCAAACCAAGCGCTGGAACCCGAAGATGAAGCCCTACATCTTCGAGCAAAGGAACTCGATCTACATCATTAATCTGTCGGAGACGGTAAGGCAGCTCCACGCAGCGACCGACTTTTTGGCGGGGATAGCGCGAGGCGGAGGCAAGGTCCTGTTCATCGGTTGCAAGAAACAAGCTCAAGAAGCGGTCAAAGAGGCAGCTCAAGCTTGTGGCCAATTTTACGTCAATCAGCGCTGGCTGGGTGGTACCTTGACCAATCTTACTACCATTCGCAAAAGCGTAGCTCGGTTGACCTTTCTCGAACAAATCGAACAATCGCCTGCATACTCTCAAATGGGTAAGCAAGAGCTTTCGGCTCTACGCCGCGAAGCCGAGAAACTCCGTAGAAACCTGGAAGGGGTCCGGAACATGTCGAGCTTACCGGATGCCTTGGTCGTTATTGATACCCAGCGAGAGTCGATTGCCGTGGCCGAAGCGAATCGGCTTCGCATCCCCACCGTTGCGATCGTGGATACGAACGCCGATCCTGACCTGGTAACCTACCCGGTAGCTGGCAATGATGATGCAATTCGCGCGATCCGGGTGATTCTGCAGAAATTGGTGGACGCGATTTATACCGCTTCCCACGAACAAGAGAAAAATAGCGCCGCGGCACTCGCCGCCGTCGCCGAATAGCATAAACCTTTGCCTCCTGGCCTAGGAGGCCAAGGAGCTTGATTTTCACGCCTATGTCAGACGTAAGTCCCACTCTGGTCAAACAACTTCGCGAGAAAACAAACGCTGGTATGATGGATTGCAAGAAAGCCCTGGTTGAAGCCGGCGGCGATCTTGAGAAAGCAGAGGATATCCTTCGGAAAAAAGGAATTGCTAGCGCCTTCAAAAAGGCCAGTCGCTCGGTGAAGGAAGGCGTGGTCGCGTCCTATATCCATTTGCAGGGTAAAGTGGGTGTTCTGGTCGAAGTAAATTGCGAGACTGACTTTGTCGCCAAGAACGACATCTTTCGCGAGTTTGTGAAAGATCTCACCCTCCATATCGCGGCTGCCCATCCTGTCTATGTGGTGAGAGATGAGGTGCCAGAAGCCGTGATCGAGCGGGAACGCGAAATCTACCGGGAACAAGTGAAGGGCAAGCCCGCGAACGTGGTCGAGAAGATCGTGGACGGCAAACTCGATAAGTTTTACGGCAGTGTCTGTCTACTAGATCAGGCCTTCATCAAAGACCCGGATAAAACGATCAAAGATCTGGTCGCATCCAAAATCGCTGAACTAGGCGAGAATATCGTTGTCCGGCGCTTCGCCCGATTTGCAGTTGGGGAAGAGCTGGACGCTGCGGCGTAATCCCTGGGGCGGCCTCACTTCCTCCGCCGCTAAAGCTGTGGAGGACAAGTGCGAGGCCGAAGGGGCGAATAGGCGGTCGTCCATCACCCCAACCGGAGGGGAGCTGCATTGCATATCCCCTTAAACGGGATGAATGCTTCATCTATCGCGCCCTCCGTCCGAATCGCGTTGTTAGCCGCAGCTCCCTTTAGTGTGTGGCAGGCTGCTTAAACATGAAACTTCCCATGGCGTGCCTCAGTTTTCGGGCGTCGCGGCCGTGGGTACATGAAATCCCTTGCGCGTTGTATATGATCCGCGACGCGCCAAGAGGCCGCACATCCAATGCGACGCCCTCGGTCGGCGTTCGGTAAAGCCCGGTCTTTAAGCTAGTTCCGTAATCGGGCGCTGATCCGGACCCTCTCAATCAAGGTCACCAGCTCATCCTCACCCCTCCGGACACTGCGTTCGAATTATAATGGCCCCGGCCCAGCTGCCCATCGTAACTGACATAGGTGGAAATGAAGGGAGTCCACTGGATCGACAACCCAGCGCTGATTACCGCGCTGTTATGCCCCTCCGCCGGGCCAAAAAACGTCTCGTTGGGCCCCGGAAAATCGGCGAGACCAGCGGTGATTGGTAAAGCCGAATACTTAAATTCGTGTTCCCATGTCGCTTTGATGAAGGGCACGAGAACGAAATGCGGGGTCTGCCATCGATAATAAGCCCTGAAACCGGAATCGCTCCTCAACGATTCTTCAGAATCGGAGTGGATACTCATCGGCAATAACGAGCCGGTCTCGCTAAACCCGCTGACATACACATTCGTGTATTGTAAAGACGCGATCGGACCGATCGTTAGATCACCGGGATGAAAATCATACCCGGTGCTAACGAATCCGCTCCATTCTTCCCCATTGGTATTTCCGATGGCGTTACCGCCTAAGCCGCGCCGGTTCGAGTCGTAGCTGCTATACCCGCCGTAAACGCCTCCGTTTAGATAGTAGGACGATCCCACGTCCTCGCGCCCCCCGGAATTGCCGGTGAAATAGGAGGCATACAACCCGCCCCGGCCGCTGTTTACAGTGATGGTGCCCGGCTGCAGATCAGTCCAGGTGTAAGTGTAATTTCCCATGACGCCAACCGCGAAATGTTCCAGGAATCGGTAATCGAAGCCGACGTCGAACCCGCTTATGGTGAAGCGATAACCTCTGGCGTTATAATCGGAGTCGGCATGCACGAAATCGCCAAAGCCGCTGGCCCACAGTCCGAAGGCAGGTTGGGCAACCGGTTGTAACACGGGTTCAACCGGGTTCTTGGAAGTTTTACCGTCCATGGAGGTTTTTTGCAGTCCGACGATTCCACCACCTGTTGTCGGCGAATTCAGCGACCCGGCGCCGGCTCGGATTTCATCTAACCGGTTCTCTAAAGTCAGGCGCTGAATGTTAGCGTCTGAGAAACTGATCTCATAAAAGGAGGTTAGCGATTCCGGAGCAATGATCACAAGTTCATTAGGGATGTCGAAAAAAGGCTGTGACAGAAACAGTGAGAGTAAACCGCCGAATCGCGGATTGAGCTCAGCGGCGTCCAACAATTCGGCAGAGGCTAATTCGTTAGGAATCTGGGCAAAGGACGCGAAATTAATGGTGGTAATTTTGGGCGGTAATGGCGGGCTTGGGGGAGTGAGGTTCAGGAACTCCAGATCGACCGAGTGCAAACTGTACACCAAGTCAATGGTATTGAGGCCGGGTCCGGTGGTAAACGGGTCGATAAAATGGCTGAACTCGTTTATAATCGCTCCGCCTGCTTTTACCAGAGTCAAGGTTTCGCCCGCTTTCGGCACAAAGCCCTGGCTAATTAACCGTAAAGTTCCGCCGAGGGTCGCTTCGCCGGTCACTTTTAAATAATCGTATTGGCCGGGGTTAGCGTCGGCGACCACTAATTGCAGCGTACCATTTGGGCCTTGGAAATAGTTGCCCTGCACATTGATCGGTTGGGGGTCAGCCGTCAGAATCCCGCCGGTGACAATGACATCGCCCGTGCCCAGCGCCGAAGCGTTGTCCACCACTAACGTTCCAGAATCCAAGTCAGTTCCACCGCTATAACTATTTGTGCCGCTCAATGTCAGTGTGCCCGGCCCCGATTGCACCACACTACCTTTGCCGGTAATCGCGCCGCTGAACGTGTACGCATCACTACGATCGAAGGCCAAAATTCCATCATCAGTTACCCCGCCGCGGATACTGCCTATGGCGCCACCGTTTCCGATCTGTAGCGTGCCAGCTCTGATGGTTGTGCCACCCGTGTAGGTGTCGTTGGCGGTCAAGATAGTCGTGCCTTTGCCCAGCTGTTCAAACGAACCGGCGCCGGAAATGCGCCCAGTGAAGGTATATGTGTCCGAACGATCGAAAGCGAGGACTGCGTTGTCGGTCACATTCCCGATGATCGAGCCGGTCTTGCTCCCGTCACCAATTTGCAGCGTACCGCCGCTGACCGTCGTGCCGCCGGTGTAAAGGTTAGTGCCGGTTAGGATCTCTGTCCCCGTGCCGATCTTAATTAGAGAGATGTTGCTCGCGTTGTTCTGGCCGATGATACCACTAAAAATGTCGCCTTTACTGTTATCCTTGCCAACCGTAAGCGTTACTGTAGTCGTCGCGCTATTGATGACCGAGCCGTTGCCGGTCAGTGAGCCGATCAGGTTACTGAAGCCGTTCAGATCAAGTGTTGCGCCTGCATCGACGATAAACTGGGAATTGGGACTGAACCCGTTAGCCGACCCCGCTTGTAGAATACCTGAGCTAACCGTGGTAGCACCCGAATAACTGTTAATGCCGCTTAAGGCGGTTTGACCGGTTCCAATCTGTTCGAATGCACCCGTTCCGGAAATGCTGCCGCTAAAGGTAAACGCGTTAGAATGATCAATGGCAAAGGCCGCATTATCGATCACAACACCTGCAATTGAGCCGGTAGTCCCGCCGTTGCCGAGTTGTAGTGTGCCACCACTGACGGTGGTGCCGCCAATGTAGGTATTATTCCCGGTCAGGATCAAAGTGCCCGTGTTGGTCTTGACGATCTCACCGGGACCGACGATTGGGGCCGCGATCGTGGCGGTCACGTTCGGGTCAATATTAACGATCGTTCCGCCGCTGCTGCTGGTCTGAGTTGCCGTTAGCGCAAAGGAGCTGCTGCCAGCAGTGATCAGGTAACCAGTGGTCACAAATTGCATCCCAATTATGTTGATATTGCTACCCAAAGTTACGGTTCCGGCCGTTCCTTCGAAAATGGCAAACCCGCTTTGCCAGTGTGTATTCACTCCCCCATCCACGGTAGTCCAGTTAGTCGTGGCATTATCCCAGGTGCCCGAGCCACCGTGAATGGCGCCGTCCGCCACGGTGTTGGACCCATCCCAGAACTGGTCCGTGAATCCGCTAGCGGAAACTAGTAGGTTGATCTGACCGGCCTGACTGGTTTGCAACAACAGATCAGAGGCGGTGAACCCCGTTGGCAACGTGCCAAAGTTGAGCCCGTCGTTAGTCAGACTTCCGGTGTAGTCGAACAACCGATAAACCCCTTCGCCGAACCCGCCGACATTAGTGATGTTCAGTGTCCCGGCCAAGGTCAGGTTACCATTGACGTGCACCAGATCGTTAGTTCCGTTCCCGACTACATTGGGGGTACCAAGCAGAAAGTTCAGGACTGAAGTCGAATTCAAGGTCAATGCACCAACGGTCAACGTTCCTGGGGTGCTTGATGCCGGCAAGCCCGGCGAAAAGATAGCACCCATGTTAATCGTGACCGGCCCACCAATGGTCCCGTTACCGGCGAGGGTCGCTCCCGAAGCCACGGTGACGATGGTCAATCCCAGCGGACCGGTCACCTCCAAGGTGCCACCGTTAACATTAGTCGCGCCGTTATAGGTGCTCGTACCGCTCAGTACAGTCGTACCGCTCCCATTCTGAGTGACGGAGCCGGCGCCCGAGATAGCGCCGGAGAAATTGTAGGTACTCGATAGATCAAAGATCAGAGATCCGTTATCCATGACATTCCCGGTGATCGTGCCGGTAGTACCGCCATCACCGAGTTGCAACGTGCCGGCTGCGATGGTGGTCCCCCCGCTGTAAGCGTTGGTGCCGGTTAGAATCAGGGAGCCGGAGCCAATCTTGTTGAGCCCTAACGCGCTGGCTCCGTCAGTAAGGGTCCCGCTAAAAGTGGTGCTATTAGTGGTCCCATCGGGACCGACTGATAAAGTCGCGGCGCTTGAGCCGTTGTTGGTGACGTTGCCGCCGCCCGCGAGCGACGCGATCGTGCTGCTAAAGCCATTTAAATCCAAAATCGCCCCGGTAGCCACCGAGAACGCGGAGTTCGGACTGAATCCAGTGGTTGAACCAGCCTGCAGCGTCCCAGCGCTCACCGTGGTGGTGCCCGAATAGGAGTTGTTGCCGCCTAAGTTCGTCGTGCCGGTGCCTTCTTGGAGCACGTCGCCGCCGCCGAAGATGTTTCCACTAAGGCTGAGCGCGTTACTGCGATTGAACACCAAGAGGCCGTCATCTTCCACCATCGCCGTATCGGAGATCGAACCGGTGGTTCCGCCATTGCCCAATTGAAGCACCGTGCCTAGAGAAATTATGGTTTCACCGGAGTAAGTGTTCGCGCCGGTCAGAATCCATGTTCCACTCCCGCTCAAATCCAAGCCTACGTGACCGTTTCCATCGCTAATCACGCCGCTAAAGGTGGTGGTGCCACTATTTTCGACCGTCAAAGCTAGCGTGACGCCCGTACTATTCGTGACGAGGCCACCGCCTGAAAGCGGGCCAATGGTGCTATTAAAACCATTCAAATCCAAGGTCGTGCCGGTGTTCACGATGAAGGCGGAATTGGGGCTAAATGCCGTGCTCGATCCTGCCTTTAGGGTACCTCCGGTCAGGGTTGTACTCCCTGAATAGCTGTTATTACCCGTTAAAAGCGTGGTACCCCCAAGCTGGGCGACGATGCCAATACCACTGATGTTGTTGGCAAGCGTCTGGCTTCCATTAAAATTGAAAAGTAAGGCGCCATTGTTTGTAATGGCGCCGCTGCCGGCCGTGCCATTGTTGGTCGCGTCGCCGAGCTGCAGAGTCGATCCGGAGTCGATGGTAACGGTACCGAAGTCCGTCGTACCATTCAGATCGACCGTACCTGCGGTGGAGAAGGTCACAGTTTGCGTACTAAGACCGCTGATACTGCTGTTGACCACCATGCTCTGGCCAGAGCTGGGGCCGAAAGTCAGTACGCCGTTGGTTCCGACAGTAATGCCGGCCGCTGTCAAGGAGCCGCTGTCCAGGTTGAGGGTACCGGTGCCGCCTGTTCCCCCCACGCCGCCAGCTCCGCCGCCAGCAGTGCCGTTGGCGCCGTTGCTACCGCCCACGGTGATGTTGCCACTGGTAAAGATCCCCCCGCTCAAAGTGAATGTGCCACTGCCGCCGAAGCCGCCATTACCGCCATTACCGCCATGCGCGGACGAAGAACCTGGTCCCCCCGTACCGCCGTTACCGCCCAAGAACATGTCGAGGATGTTCAGGCTCCCGCCACTTAATGTGATTGTGCCAGCGCCGCCAGTGCCGCCGTTGCCGCCAGGTCCCCCGGGCCCGTTACCCGATCCGCCATTACCGCCGTTACCGCCCAAGATGGTGTTGCCCAGCACCGAGGCGTTCAGGGTCCCGCTAGTCAATGTGATGGTGCCGCTGCCGCCGCTGCCGCCGTTCCCGCCAGCAGCGCCAATTCCGCCACGACCGCCATTGCTGGCGTTGCCGCCTAAAGTGATGCCTCCGCTAAGGGTCAGGGTCCCGCCACTCAACGTAAGTGTGCCAATGCCGCCGTTGCCGCCGCCACCGCCCATCGCATGGGACCCCAATCCGCCGCTACCGCCGTTGCCGCCCAAAATCAGGTTCTGACCGCCTAGGTCCCCGTTACTCAATGTCAATGTGCCGCTGCCGCCGTTGCCGCCGTTCCCACCAAAGGAGTTGGTCCCGGCGCCACCGCCATTGCCGCCTCCGCCGCCCAAGTTGATGTTGCCGCCGCCCGCGCTCCCGCCACTCATTGTGAGTGTGCCGTTGCCACCGTTGCCGCCGTTCCCGCCAGGGGCCGTTATGGAACCATTACCGCCATTACCGGCGCTGCCGCCCAACGTGAAGTCGTTGGTCACGTCAAGTATTCCGTCGCTCATTATCAGCGTGCCGCCCGCACCGATCAGGCCGTTGGTGCCGCCCGCACCTCCCAGGTTAAGCGACAGCGCTAGGGCGTTGTCACCGGTCGAGATCAAGGCAGTACCGCCATTAGCGATGAAGGCCGCTGTCGACTGGGTCGGCACTCCGTTCGTCCAGTTGGAGGCGTTGGTCCAATCTCCAGTTACGACGTTCCAATTCGTCTGAGCATTGGCCGCTAACTGAGTCGCAAGAAATAGCCAAGCGGCTACCAGGACGTGAGAGGTGAGACGTGAGAGGTGAGAAGTGAAACGGCCGTGATGCCCAGTGAAAAGTGAGCCGTGAAAGTTGAAAAGTGGCTGGGGTGATTTATCGGTTCGGGTTAACCATCGATTGGTCCCTGTTGAAACCGGTAGAAATCGGTGAAACAGGAGGACTGACCCGAGGATGTGGGGCAGGAAGTGGAGAATCGTTTCGGTCTTCCTCATGCGCTGGACGTGTTGGTTTCCGTTTCTTAAGCTCTCGCGGATCACCCTTTAGCCACGTTCGTGTGCGCACCTGAACTATTATTCTCGGTAATTAACTGTGGATCAGGAGGTAACAACTTCTCGTCGAAATTGCCAAAAGAACCTGGGGTTACGAATGGATGGCCCGTCTTCCCGCGTATCAAAATGTCAATGAGCGGTCAAGCTTAGGAATGGGTGGGTTCTGGAGCGCGAGGGGTGAGAAGTGAAAGGTGATTGGTGATTTGTGATTGGTGTTCCCCGCGATCGCGCGTTCTTCCTTGAACGGGTCGAGGAATCGGAACAATAAGGCCTGAGCGCGGTCGCTACACCTCCCTCGGAGCCAAGAGCTCCGCGATTTTGCAACTCCGTGAGTTTCCGGAAGTGACGATCAGTGCTGCGGATCTGTTTTAGTCCAAAAGCCGAAAACTATGCAGATGTTCGCGCAGTTCCGACTCTGGCAACATGTAATGCCGAAGGAGCCGAAAACGTTCCGTCATCGTTAAGGACAAATACACGTCCGGGACCTAGCTCAGTAACGACGATATGGTCTGGGGTAGGCACATTAAGAATCCGACCGCTGGAAAGCTCGATAAAGAACGGCTCAAAAGGCTGAGCATATTTCAGTTCTTTGATTTGACGGATCATATAGAACGATACCGGCGATCGCCTCGCGTTCACTCCAGTCTATCATACGAAATAATATAACTCAAATATTTGATGTATCGTAAATTGATGCTTTCATCTCTAAGGCTCTCCTTCTGATCGAGAAAAGGGATCGGCTGACGGACACAGCTCGGTGGCCCATTTTTGAGTGTCAAGCCGGCGCTGTTTTTGGATTTGTCGGCGCTGATCAGTGGTTGAGGCAAAAGGTTCGGCAAATTTTATGCAAGGTACCGCCACGGTTCCTTAACAGACAAGTAAAGGAAAACGCGTGCATGATCGCCACTCGAACGCGCATTCGCCGACACGCCAACGCCAAACGCCAAACGCCGAACGCCTTGCAGTTTGCGCAACGATTCGCTATATCCGCCTAATGAAACGGCGGCTGTTCCTTTCCCTGTGCTCCATTCTGGGGCTTTGCCTTCCTGCCTTTTCGCAGGATACGATTAAAATCGGCGAGTTCGGCTCGTTAACTGGTGACAATGCCAGTTTTGGCACTTCGCAAAACGAAGGGGTCCAAATGGCGGTCGAGGAAATCAATAATGCGGGCGGGGTTCTCGGCAAAAAGATCGATCTGACCGTTGAAGATAATCAGACCAAACAGGGCCAAACGACTACCATCGTCCGAAAACTGATTTCTCAAGACCACGTCGTGGCTTTGATTGGCGAGGTCGCATCCTCCAAGACCTTGGAAGCGGCGCCGGTTGCCCAGGAAGCCAAAATTCCTCTGATCGCCACCGCCGCCACTAACCCGAAAGTGACCCAAGTCGGTGACTACATTTTCCGAGTCTGTTTCATCGATGACTTTCAGGCTGTTGTCATAGCGCGGTTCGTTCTGGAGAAACTGCATAAGACGAAGGTCGCTTTCATGACCGACGTGAAACAGGATTACAGCGTTGGACTAACTCAGTTCGCGAAAGACTATTTCCTGAAGAACGGCGGCCAGGTCGTAAAGGAGCAAAGCTACAGCTCGGGCGACAAAGATTTTCGCGCTCAATTGACTGACATCAAATCGGCTAACCCTGATGTGATCATTATTACAGGCTATTACCCAGAGGTATCTTTGATTGTCCGCGAGGGCCGTCAGTTAGGAATCAAAGCCGCTTTCGCCGGTGGTGACGGGTGGGACGGCGCCTCACTGATTCCAGTCGGGGGTAAGGCGATCGAAGGCGCCTTTTTCTCGAACCACTTCTCGACCGAGGACAAATCACCAGCCGTTCAGGAGTTCGTCGCTAAGTACAAAAAGAAATACAATAACAAGACCCCCGATGCGTTTGCGGCCCTTGGTTACGATGCAGTTAATCTGCTAGCCGATGCGATCAAACGGGCTGGGGGGACAGACCCCGAGAAGCTGCGCGATGCAATCGCCGGCACCAAGGATTTTCCGGGTGTAACCGGCAAAATCACTATCAACCCGGAACGGAACGCGAATAAGTCAGCAGTGATCATCACGATCAAGGATGGCGCGCTGCACTATTTTGAGACCATAGAGCCGAAAGCAGCCAGCTAGAACGGCCTCGTGATTCGTGAATGGTGATTAGTGATTGGTGGGACGCCGGGCTGCGTTCGTGGGCGGGCAAGGCTCCGTAACGGCCCAAAAAGGTCAACGGCGGAACCAGTCTCATCTCGCCACTTGGTTTGCGACGCCTCAAAGCTGCCGAGCCGCACACCCACGGCTCGGCACTCGGTTAGGCCTCTCGTGCAAAATTTAGCTCGATACGAAAGGGCCCTTTCAAAGGTGTCAGGCTATCCGGGAGCCTCGCCCCACCATAGAGGGGTGTTGCAATTTTCTCCATGACGAACCCGTCCCTCTGCGAAATCCCAAATGACATGCGGGAGCCTTGCCCTACCAATTGTCGACGACCAAACGTCTTTCACCAATCACTAATCACCAATCACCAATCACTTCTCGTGCTCCTCGCCTTCCTTCTCCTTTTCGCCCATGCCGCCCTCGCCCAAATCAAAATCGGCGCGGTAAGCTGCATCTCGGGTCCGCTTTCAACCTTTGGGGTATCGAGCATCCGCGGGACACGAATGGCGATCGAGGAGATCAATGCGAAAGGGGGTGTGCTAGGGCAATCGATCGAACTAGTTGTCGACGACAACGGTTCAAAGGCTGGAGAGACGGCCAGGATCGCCCGAAAATTCTTGTCCCAGGACCACGTGGTGGTGATCCTCGGCGACCTTACCTCGTCGTCGACAATGGAAGCGGCGCCTTTAGCTCAGGAGGCCCATGTGCCGTTGCTTACCCCGTCTGCAACTGCCGTCTCGGTCACTAAGGTGGGTGACTATGTTTTTCGAAGTTGCTTTACTGATCCGTTTACCGGTCGGATTATGGCGCGGTTTGCTGTCGACCATCTGCATGCTCGGCGCGGAGTTATCCTTACCGACGTTAAACAAGACTACAGTATTGGCGTAAGCGCTGAATTGGGCGCCTATTACCGCCAACAAGGAGGGCGAGTTTTGCAGGAATACAGTTTCAGTAGCGGTGATACTGATTTTCGAGCACAGCTCTCATCGCTAAAAAGCCTGCAACCCGACGTGGTTTTTGTGCCAGCGTATTATACCGAAGCCGCCCTGATCTTAAGAGAGGCCCGCCAACTGGGCATAAAAGCGGAATTTGTAGGCGGTGAAGGTTGGGATAGTCCCTCCTTGATCTCCGTTGCGGGGAAGAGCGCCGATGGAAGTTATTATACGGATCATTTTTCGCCGGATGACCCGAACCATTTGGTCCAAACCTTTGTCCAGGCATATAAAACGAAGTACGGAACCGCTCCTGATGCCTTATCGGCATTGTGGTATGATGCCGCCGGGTTGGTGGTCGATGCAATCCGCCGAGCCGGCTCCCCCGACCCGGCCAAAATTAGAGATGCGCTTGCTGTAACCAAGAATTTCCCCGGTGTGACGGGCAATATCTCACTGGACGAACAACGCAATGCCAGTAAGCCGGGTGTGATCGTCACCATCGAAAACGGTCACGTCAAGATGGTGGAGAGGGTCGAACCGTGACGGCTTGGACCGGTCGGAACCGGGGAGGGGAGCCGCTTTTGAACGTCGCCCGTGAGCTGAGCTGATCGGGCAAACAACCGCCGTATTTCTGAGACGTTGTCGAGCAGGCGGCTCCCGGAAACGTCCCACGATGCGGTTTGGTACTATCGTGTTGCATTGGTTGGAAACGAAGTGAATCGAGGTGGATTGTGGGATTTACGAGACGTTCGCGGGAGCCGCCTGCTAGCACACGCCCACCTGGTAAATGTGGGTTTTCAAGAAGGTGCGTGCAAACGGGTCCGGGTAAAAGCGGCTCCCGTCCAGGGGGCCGACCGCATTGGCCTCGTCCCGTTGTTGCGGGAAGATAGCGCTCCATGAAGCTAGAACATTCGCGTTCAATTCGCGTTCATTCGCGGTTTCTCTCCGATTGGTGTCCATTCGCGGTTAAAACTTCTAGCGTAAACCGCCGAAATGCGCTGAATATAGGCCCGGGGCGAGCGCGACCAGCTCGAGGGATTACGATCAAGCGATGGCACAAGTAATACTTTTCTTACAGCAGCTATTAAACGGTCTCTCACTGGGTTCGATCTATGCTCTGATCGCTCTCGGCTACACCATGGTGTATGGGGTCTTACGCTTCATTAATTTTGCCCATGGCGATGTTTACATGCTGGGTGCGTACGCCGGTTTCGCGATCACAAACGCGATCTACACGATCATTCCTCTAGACCAGTACAACGCGATCAGCCGGCACACTTTCATTCCAATATTTGTTTGCACCGCTGTCGTGATGCTGGGCGCCATGATTTTCTGCGCCATCCTTGGCGTGTCGATCGAGCGAATCGCTTATCGCCCGTTACGGGATCGACCGCGATTAACGGTATTGATTACCGCAATTGGGGTCTCTCTGTTCCTCCAGAACATGACGCAGTTTTTCGTTGGGGCACAGCCGCAAGCCTTCAAACAACTGATTCCAGTTCGGGCGATCGAAGGCCTTGGGGATCTAACAGTGTTGAGCAGTCAAGCGGCGATTATCATCTCGACCATAGTGCTCATGGTGTTCCTCCGATTGGTCGTCATGAAAACGAAAATCGGTCTAGCGATGAGAGCGTTGTCCGTTAACCCAACCGCTTGCTCTTTGATGGGTGTGAACAACGGGCTGGTGATTTCTTTCACCTTTGCTCTTGGCTCAGCTTTGGCAGCCGCCGCTGGAATTTTAGTGGCGATGGATTCCCCTTCGATCAATCCACTAATGGGGAATTTACAAGGGATAAAGGCTTTCGTCGCAGCCGTCCTAGGCGGCATCGGCAACATCAACGGAGCGGTCGTGGGCGGGCTGATTATCGGGGTCTTGGAGACATTGGTCGTAGGGTACTCTAACGAATTGACGACCTTGTTTCCTGCTCTCCACTATCTGTTTCCCGAGGGGGTATCTCAATTCCGCGATGCCATCTCTTTCGCGGTGCTGATCATCATCTTGCTCTTCAAGCCAACGGGTATCTTTGGCCGGGTTGAACGGGAAAAAGTATGAGTCGGGCACGTGCGATCCTTGGGATCTTCTTACTTTTTCTCTTTTTGTTTGCGCTTTTTATCGAGCGGCCGTTAGCGGATAACCAAGCTTATTACTACGATATCCTGATCAACATCGGGATTAATATCATCCTGGCCGTCAGTTTGAACCTGGTAAACGGTTACACCGGGCAATTTTCGTTGGGTCATGCGGGTTTTATGGCGGTGGGCGCTTACGCTGCAGGCAGTTGGAGCGAGCATTTGGGCCCAAGCCTGATTAACTTTCTGGCGGGATCAAACGGCGTGCTGACTTTAGTGTTAAAGCCGTTCCCGTTCTTGCAAGCCCTTCCAACCATCTGCGCAGATAATCTCGCCTTGGTGGTTGCGACAATATTCGGGGGCCTTCTGGCCGCTCTGGCCGGCCTGGCCGTTGGTATACCGTCGCTGAGGCTCCGGGGGGATTATCTGGCAATCGTGACCCTCGGCTTCGGAGAAATCATTCGTACGCTCATTTTGAATATCGATTTCTTAGGCGCCGCTCGCGGTATGAGCGTGACGGGGAGATATACCAATATCTTTTGGACCTTCGGCATCGCTGCCGTTGCCGTCTATATCGTCCTCGGTTTGGTCAACTCCACCTATGGCCGCGGTTTTCTGACCGTGCGTGATGACGAGGTGGCCGCAGAAGCCATGGGAATCAACACCACGAAGTATAAAGTGATCGCGTTTGTGGTGGGCGCCTTTTTCGCCGGTACGGCCGGCTCTTTGTTTGCTCATTACACCGGATTTTTGACCCCGGAAGGGTTCAACTTTTTTAAATCAGTTGATGTGGTGGTGATGGTGATTCTCGGAGGGATGGGCAGCACCACGGGAGTGATACTGGCGGCGATTCTGCTGACGATTTTGCCGGAACTATTGCGCGGGCTAGCGCACACTGACTTCGTTCCTGCTTTCCAGAAAGCAATCGAGGGCGTACTCCCGATCCATTTGCCCCCCCTACAGGGCCTCTTAGAGAATCGTCTGATCCTTTATTCGCTCCTCCTGATCATCATGATGCTGACTCGGCCGCAAGGCCTGTTTGGTGACATAGCCGGCAGCCGAAAACGAGTCACTTCATCTCCTGCAAAGTAATGGATGCATTGCTGAAAGTTGATCGTTGTACCATCCGCTTTGGGGGGCTCACGGCGGTATCAAATCTCGACATGTCGATCGGAAACCGTGAGTTAGTGGGTTTAATCGGACCAAATGGTGCCGGTAAGACTACGGTATTCAATATGATTACCGGCGTCTATCAACCGACAGAGGGCGCCATCTCTCTTAATGGTGAGCGTTTGAATGGACTGAAGCCGTTCGATATCACGGCAAGAGGAATTGCCCGGACGTTTCAGAATATCCGGCTTTTTGTCTCTTTGACTGTCTTCGACAACGTGCGGGCTGCTTTCAACTTGCACTTAAAGCATGGCCCATTTCATGCCCTGACTCGGGGTCCCAAATTCAAACAGGAAGAGGCCGAGATAAGAGAGCAAGCCATGGATCTATTGAAGATCTTTAACCTCGACCGATTTCAAGACGTCATGTGTAAGAACCTTCCTTACGGCGATCAGCGGCGGTTGGAAATCGTGCGGGCCCTGGCTACCAAACCGCGGCTGTTGTTGCTAGACGAGCCCGCCGCCGGAATGAATCCGACCGAGAAAGGCTCTCTGATGACTCTGATCGAATTTATCCAGGACAAATTCGACATTTCGGTCCTGCTGGTTGAACACGATATGCGAGTCGTGATGGGGATCTGCAAAAGGATCTACGTTTTGGATTACGGAATAACGATTGCCGAAGGCCCTCCCGATCAGATCCGTCGCGACCCTAAAGTGATTCAGGCCTACTTGGGAGAGTAAACGCGCGAACGAAGACAGACGAACCGCGAATGGAAACAAATGGACGCGAAGATTTGAACCGCAGATGTACGCAGATAGAGTTCTGATGAAAATGGGCCGCAGTTTGTTTCTAGAGAATTATCTTCGCAAATACGCGTCCATCTGCGGTTCTCCTCTCTTTTATTCGCGTCAATTCGTGTCCATTCGCGGTTTCGACCTCATTCGCGTCAATTCGCGGTTCTCCATTCGCGGTTATGTTAGAAGTTAGTAATCTCGAAGTCGCCTACGGGTCGATCACCGCCCTGCACTCGATCACAGTCCGGGTCGATAAAGGTAAAATCGTTACGCTCATAGGAAGCAACGGGGCCGGCAAATCGACTACCTTGCGAGCGGTATCAGGTTTGTTGAAGGTCAGGAGCGGAAAGATCCAGCTTGAGGGAAAGGACATTACAAATTTGGCTCCACATTTCATCGTGGGGCTCGGTATTACTCAGGTCCCGGAAGGGCGGATGATTTTCCCAAACCTCACGGTTGTAGAAAACCTGCAAATGGGCGCCTATCGCCGGAAGAAAAACGGGGAAATGAAGAGTGATTACGAATACGTTTATTCGATCTTTCCCCGGTTGAAAGAGCGACAGAAGCAAGTCGCAGGCACTTTGAGCGGCGGCGAACAACAAATGCTGGCGATCGGCCGCGCGTTAATGAGCAAACCCACCTATTTGATGTTGGACGAGCCGTCCCTAGGAATCGCACCGCTTCTCGTCCGGACGATTTTTGAAAAGATCGTCGAGATTAATCGCCAACTCGGTATCACGATTCTCCTGGTCGAACAGAACGCAAATCTGGCGCTCGAGATCTCGGATTACGGCTACGTGCTGGAAACCGGACGTGTGATCCTGGAGGACAAATCCGAAAGCCTGCGAGTTAACGCTCTGGTCCGGGAATCGTATCTCGGCGGAGCGTGAGGGAGAGGCGTGTGGGCGGATGGGCGTGACGGCGTATCGGCGTAGTGGGAACACGCTGGGCTCTGCCAAGAGAGCGCCCCAATGGGACACGTGGACTCATCAGTCAGGTCCTATTAGTCCCATAAGTCGTACAGGTCCTATCCGCGAGCACGGTATTGCGCGTCTATTTACAGATGCCCTGTACCATCAATCCCGCGGTGGCTCCCTCCGCTCCCGTTTTTTCTTGGTCGCAAGTCCAACAAGATGCGAACCTAACGGGAGCGTTCACGGAATCGAACAAAGTCCTCCCTCCAATTACAAAAGGATTTGTAGCCATGTGCTCCCTGCTCCCGGCCTTCCGGCTTCTGTTTTGTTCTAGTGCGTCCCGTTGCAGTGGCGCGTTTTCATTTCTCTGGCGACAGATTACCCAGTTCTTATGGGTGACGACACTCGCTTTGGGCTTACTCCCGGCCACGACCACAAGCGCCGGCACTCACCACACGATTAAGTTCGATCACTATTCGCTGATGATCGATGGGAACAGAGTATTCATCTATTCGGGCGAATTTCATCCGTTTCGGTTACCAAGCCCGACTCTTTGGCTGGACGTCTTCCAGAAGATGAAAGTCGGCGGATTCAACACGATCTGCTGCTACTTCGACTGGGATTATCATTCATCGAAGAGCGGGACTTATGATTTTACCGGGATTCGAGATCTGGATCGCTTCCTTAGTCTCGCGAGTGAAGCCGGGTTATACGTCATCGTCCGCCCTGGGCCATATATTAATGCGGAAACCGACAGCGGCGGATTTCCGGGATGGCTGACTACGATCCGGGGTCGAGCAAGGTCGACGGCTTCAGATTACCTGGCGGCTGCCTACCAATGGTTGAGCCAGGTCGATCCGATAATCGCTCGTCACCAGCTAACAAATGGAACCGGGACCATCATCGGTTGCCAGGTCGAGAACGAGTTTTACGACAGTTCGTCGGTCGGCCAGCAGTACATGCAAGATCTCGAGAATAAAATGAGGGCGGATGGTATCGAGGTACCGCTTACCGGTAACCATAACGCGACATTTACGACCGGGTTAGGCGCAACGGACATTGTGGGGTTCGACATCTATCCGCAAGGATTTGATGCCTCCAATCCTACTCAATGGAACCCAGTCCCGGAATGGTTGGAATCGGCCCATGATGCGCTGCCGCCAAACGAGCCGCTTTACCTACCGGAGTTTCAGGGCGGCTCTTTCGATCCTTGGGCAGGAGCGGGTTATCCTAACTGTTACATCTTGACGGGGCCGGGCTTCGCAAATGTTTTCTATAAGTCGCTCATCGCTCAGGGAGCGACGATGATCAATTACTACATGACTTACGGCGGCACGAGTTGGGGATGGCTACCTTGCCCGGGGGTCTACTCTTCTTACGATTACGGCTCGGCCATTAATGAGGCGCGCCAACTTACCGGCAAATATGGCGAACAAAAACTGATCGCGTCATTTACCCAGGCTGTCAGTTCATTGGCAAAAACAATTCCCACTTCGCCCAATCCGCCAACCGATTCGAATCTGATACTGACAGAGCGATTCAATCCGGACGATCAAACCGAGATCTATCTGCTGGCGCATAAGGACACAACCTCATCCACCGTCGAGCAGAGTCATATTACGGTCGATCTATCACCCAGAACCGGCTTCACTTATGATGATACATCTTCGTCGTTGGTGTACCAGGGGAGCTGGACGCATGCGTCCAACCAAAGCTGGACCGCCGGTGATTACAAAAGGACGGAGTCGTTCAGTGATACTGCTGGAGACAGTGTTTCCGTGACTTTTAGCGGCGCCGCGATCCGCTTCATCGCTCCAAAAGACTCGAATCATGGCATTGCCGATATTTACTTGGACGGCACACTGGTTGATTCGGTCGACACCTACGCACGGAGTAAATTGTATCAGGTGGTTCTTTACGACGTGTACGGACTACCCGCGGGCACTCATGTACTGAAGATTGCGGTGAGTGGACGCCAAAATCCGGCTTCGCAAGGTAGTTTCGTCGCTGTTGACGCAATTGATCTGCCTCCTGGTAACTCAGCTAATTTTTATCCCAGTGTGCCTCAGCAAGCGGGTACGGCTATTACAGTGAACGGCCGCGATGCGAAGTTGCTGCTGGCAAATTACCGATTCGGTGGCCAGCGCCTGGTATACTCGACCTCTCAATTGATGGCCAGCGGCAGCGATAGTAATGCGGATTTCGCCGTTCTCTATGATAACCAAGGAAATAACGGCGAGACGGTGTTGCGCTACTCTAGCCAGCCTACCATGCAAGTTCTTCAGGGCACGGTCAGCTCATCCTGGGATTCCACTAAAGGAGATCTTCGGCTGAACTATGTTCACAACGGATTGGCTCGCGTACTGGTTCAAACCGGCTCCGGGAGCCTCTTATTAGTCTTCGCTGATACAACCACCGCTGAGCAGCTTTGGCCTCTGCAAGTCCAAGGGCATCCGGTCCTCGTGAGTGGACCGTACCTGATTCGTTTCGCTCAGATGGCTGGTGATTCCCTCTTGTTGACCGGCGATACCAGCGGGCCAACGCAGCTCTCCGTGTTGTTCCCGCAATCTATCAAACCGGTCTGGCAGGGATCGCTGAGCGGTCCCCCCCGTTTCAGCCTGCCTAATCTCACGAATTGGAAGTTCCAATTCGAATCTCCCGAGCGAAACCCGATATTTGACGATTCCAACTGGACGACCGCCAATCATACCACCACTAACAATCCGAATCGTCCCGGCAGCCTGCCGGTCTTATACGAAGATGATTACGGCTTTCATCATGGAGATGTGTGGTACCGCGGGCATTTTGTTGCTACCGGAAATGAAATCGGAATTACCATCGATGGAGAGGGCGGCGGGAATAGCCTGTATGCAGTTTGGCTGAATGGCGCCCTTCTCGGTACGCCCGCAAGCGGCCCCAACAATTTTGCGTTCCCGTCTGGAGTTCTGCAGCCTGGCCACGATAACGTCATATCCGTTCTGGTCATGAATATGGGTCATGACGAGGATTACTCGCCTGACGACAGTTACAAATCTCCTCGCGGGATTCGAACCGCGATTCTGCTCGGTGCTACCCCAGCGATCCAATGGAAGATCCAAGGCAGCGTCGGGGGCGAAGCTCTGTTCGATCCGGTTCGCGGACCCATGAATATCGGCGGTCTCTACGGTGAACGTCACGGGTGGTTCTTGGCCGGTTACCCCGATCAGAACTGGCGCAAGGTGTCATTGCCTGACAGCTGGAGTACGGCCGGGTTACCACCGGGAATCGGTTGGTATCGGTCGGAGTTCAGTCTCCAGTTGCCGACCGGCACGGACGTCCCGATTGGTCTGCAGATCAATGACGATCCGAGCCGGCACTATCGAGCGCTGATCTTCCTGAATGGATGGATGCTGGGCATCTACATTAACGATCTGGGACCACAGCACATTTTTTCTCTGCCGAGCGGGATCTTAAATCCTAACGGATCGAACACTTTGGCGATCGCAGTTTTGGGTGAAGACGCCAGTGCCGGACTCGGCTCTGTGAGCCTGTATCAGTACGGTGCGTATGCCGGCGGGATTCCGGTGGTTCCGGTTAGCTCACCGGCTTGGAACAGGACCTGGGGGGCACCGGGACTATCGAACGATTTGGCGATTAACTTGAGTTCCAATCTTCTGGTTAGCATCGGCGGACAGACTGCCAAAATAGCTGGTACCATCACCAACGCAGGAAGCTCAGCGGTTCAATCGGTCAAGGTCGCTTTGAATGCTCCATCTGGCTGGACAGTGACTCCCCGTAGTCAAATTGGTTTTCCGGCGATTCCACCGGGTACGTCGGTTTCAGTGAATTGGTCCGTTCAAATACCGTCCGGATTAAACCCCGGTCAGTATCAACTTGCCGCGATCGCGAGCTATATGGAGAGCGGAACGTCCAATAGCACCGCTGGTACGGTCGCGTTGCAGGTACCCTATCCTAATCTGTCAGCCACTTTCGATAACACCACGGTGCCGATCGATTCATCTAAGACGGTCCGGGCGGTAGCGCTGCCGAAAGTGCGCGGATCGGTAGCCGGTTCTCAGGCGGCCATGCATATTTTTGCTGTTGGGCACTAAGCGAGCGTGGGGGGTGCAGCGGAGCCCGCCAGGTGATGGCGAGTTCCTCGGACGCGCGATGCGTTGTACCGCGTTCGCAGATAGGACCTACGTGACTTATAGGACCAATAGGACCCCGACTTATAAGTCCTATGTGTCCCATAGGTCCTATCCGGCTTCGCGGTATCCCGCGTCCCGTTCGGAAAATCCCGCTTTCTCCCACCGGCATTCCCCGCGCCTAGGCCGAACGCCCGTACCCCGCTCACGCCTCTGCTGGCTTCCCGCTCCTCGCTCCTCTATCGTAGGGCATGGCCCGTGAGTACCAGCTCAAGCATCTGCCTTCCGTTACCAGCAGTAGCATCGATTACCGCGCGGAGCTGAACGATCAGCAGTATGCCGCTGTAACTTCTGGTCCCGGTCCCGCCTTGGTCTTGGCCGGCGCTGGCAGCGGTAAAACTCGGACTCTCACCTATCGGGTGGCTTGGTTGCTCGACAACGGGGTCGAGCCTCAGTCCATTCTTTTGCTCACGTTCACCAACAAAGCCGCACGCGAGATGTTAACCCGCGTTCAATCCTTGGTGCCGCTGGAAACCACAGCGATCTGGGGCGGAACTTTCCACTCGATTGGGAACCGGTTCCTCAGGAAACATGCTCTCGAGATCGGGTTCCGTCCGGGTTACAGCATTATGGACCGGGAAGATCAGGAGGACCTGTTGTCTGCGGTTGTCGCCAGCGAGGAAGTTGATACTACGCAGATCCGGTTCCCAACGGGAGAAGTTCTGGGAGACATCTACAGCCTGGCCCTGAATACGGATCGCCCGATATCGCAGGTGATCGCGGAACGTTACCGGCGGTTTCTTCCGCTCACCAATCAGATCGAGTGGATCCAAAAACGGTATGAAGAACGAAAACGAGCCGCGAACGCCATGGATTTCGATGATTTGCTCGTCAAGATCGTCGAGCTATTTAAAACGAAACCGGACATCGCGGAATTTTATCAGCGATACTTTCAATTCATTCTAGTCGATGAATACCAGGATACCAATCGGCTCCAATCGGAGTTCATCGATGTATTGGCCGCCCATCATCAAAGCGTGATGGTGGTGGGCGATGATGCTCAATCGATCTATTCGTGGCGCGGCGCTAACTACCAGAACATCCTGGATTTCCCCAAACGGTATCCGTCGGCTGCGATCCACAAGATTGAGACCAACTATCGGAGCGTACCCGAAGTCTTGCAGGTGGCTAACGCGGCGATTCGCCCGAATGCGCGTCAATTCTCGAAAATATTACGGCCGGATAGAAAAGAAACCGACCTGAAACCTGCACTTGTGCCGGTCCTGGATAACAATCAACAGGCGGTATTTGTAGCCCAGCGTATTCTTGAGTTGCGTGACGAAGGGGTAGACTTAGAAGAAATCGCGGTGCTCTACCGCTCGCATTTCCAATCCTTGGAGGTGCAATTGGCATTAACGCGCGCGGGGATTCCTTACTCGATTACCAGCGGCTTACGGTTCTTCGAACAAGCTCATATCAAGGATGTAGCTGCCTTCATGAAGTTTGTTAGCAATCCCACGGATGAAGTCGCCTTCAAACGGATGGTCCGGTTGCTTCCCGGCATCGCGGCTCGTACCGCCGAAAAATTATGGGAACAAATCAACCTGGCGCCCCCTGAAAGCAGAAACACCTTTGGCGCCTGGTTGGAGGTAGCGAAGGCACCGACCAAATCTCAACGCGCGTGGGAACAGCTTCGCCACACTCTGGATGAAATCGCGCCTGAGAAACAACCGGTACCGCCGTCGAGTATGATCCATAGCATCCTCGAAGCGGTATACGACGATTATCTCAAATCGAAGTATTCCAACCATGAGCAGCGTCGGGAAGATCTTACGGCGTTGGAGAATTTTTCCCGGGGCTTTAAAGAGCCGGTCGAATTTCTTAGCCAGCTTTCTCTGATGGCCACCGGTGAGACCGAACAGCTTAGCACCCAGGACGAGGACCGGGAACGAGTGACCCTTTCTACGGTTCACCAGGCTAAGGGTCTGGAGTGGCAGGCGGTATTTATCGTGTGGTTGACCGATGGGATGTTCCCCAGCGCCCGGTCTTTGGAATCCAATGATAACGTCGAAGAAGAACGCCGGCTTTTCTATGTCGCGATCACCAGGGCAAAAGATCAACTCTACTTTCTGTACCCATCGATTTGGCCGAACGGCAATATCGACCAGCGGGTCCAACGCCCTTCGCGGTTCCTAGGAGAGATCCCGGGTGAATTGTTTGAGGAGTGGCGAGTAGGGTTCTGAGGCGCCTGCGTTGCCGCCAAATGGGCATGCATTGACGGCAACGCAGGCTATGCCAGCAAAATTCACCCACCGGCGCTGGTGAATTCTGCTGCAAATATTGAGAGGGAACTGGTAAATTTGTTTGTTCTTACGAAGACACGTGTGCGCCAAAGAGAACATTTAAGCCGCAGAATAGTCCGGGTTGTAGGACTCTTCTGCGGCCATAGCCTGCATGGCTCACAAATGCAGGCGCATTTGTGAGCCATGCAGGCTAAGTGGTACATCAGATCAGTCTATACCCCGATCGTTGGTGAACAGTGGGATAACCAAGAGGTTCTTGCTCGAATCAGCGCTCATCTACGGGGCAATGTCGATCGGCCGGAAACGGAAATCGATCACTTGCTGTCCCTGATTCGGGTGTTTCTGATCGGTTCACGAAGCCGTTGTGTGCAGTGTCCCTATTTTCTTGATCTAAGGTCTTTCAAAGACCATGCGACCGCTTTTGCGGCAGCGGTTGCCGAGTCTATCGGAGCCCTCAGCAATGAAATCAGAGCCGCCGGTTCCGACGCGTTCGATGCCGTTATCGGAGTTTCCAGCGTGGGACAACTTTTACCCGGCATCTCCGATCGGTTAGCGACCCGCTTACGAGACCAGGTCAAAAGCGATGCCCTGTTGCTCGACTTAAGTAACGGCGGGTGTACCGCCAGTTCACGAGCCCTGCAACTTGCCTCAACCCTTGATACCCGGCACCGGAATGTGTTGATTGCCGTGGTTGAGCCGACATCCACGTTGGCAGACCCTCTGTCTATGGATCGGTCTAATTGGCAGGGTATTTGTACCTTTGGGGATGGGGCTGCCGGGATCTGGCTTTCAACCGACCCGACTGGAGCGTTGGCGGAACTCGGACCAATCAATTCTTCGCATCGCGAAGATGCGGATGTAATTCGTTGGGAGTACAGCTCGAATTACTATCGTTTCAGCGTTTCGGATTTCGAGGGGTTCGATCGGAAAGTCCGAGCTGGTATCTTGGGCGCGCTAAACGAAATCGACTGGACCGACACAAAAGATAGCCTCTGGGCGGTCCATCCGGCCGGAATGATGTTGCTTTTGAGTGTCGCCAAGCGGATCGGTCTCGACAGAAGCCGTCTGGAATCGTCAATTCGCCATTTTCGTACTTTCTCAAATATGAGCAGCGCCAGCATCTTACATATTCTGAGGGACCTTTTGGACCAGGCGCAGCCCGGTCAACCGATCCGTTGGCTCTCGATGGGAGCCGGTTTCCATGTCATCTACGGCAGTTGTACCAGGCTATGATTGATCGGCAAGCGGTCCTTGATGCGATACGGCAGTTTGTCGCGGATCATTTTCCAACAGTCTCGGTTGACCATTTGGAGACCTTGCGCGCCGGCGATGTCATTCAGCAAAGCCTGGAACTAGTGGAACTCGTGCTTCACCTGGAAGAAAAACTGGGTATCGAAATCAATATCAACGAATTAGGCGAGAATTTGATCGTGCAGAATTTCGGAGAATTGGCGAATGAGCTGGTGCGGAGCGAGGGCGCTAAGCGTGAGAAGTGAAACGCCTCAGTCTGGTGGGGCGAGGCTCCCGAACGGTGACTGATGTTCGCAGAGCCGCTGGCTGATACGGCAGCATGATGAGAAAGGCCAATTCGTTCGCCGAGCCGGTCCTAGGGCGCGGCTTGCTGATAGCGTGTCTAAAAATCCAGATTGCGTCTAAGGAGGAGCAAATCGTAGACCAACGGTTCGGCGGCTTTATTGGCCGAGTAAGACTAGCGATATCAAACCGTCAAGAAAGCAGGAAACAGCTATTACGCTCCTCCGGGAGCCTCGCCTACCAAATTTTCCCCCCATTCGCCGTGCGAAATTACCGCTTGCGCGAGGAGACTTCTCTTTTATCTTCCTGACTCCCTACATTATTATGGCCACGACTGATAACATCGATCTGAGTGCGTTCCGGCTGCACGACAAGGACACCGGCAGCGCCGACGTCCAAATCGCGCTATTGACCCACCGGATCAATCAGTTGACGGATCACCTGAAGGTCTATCGTAAGGATCACTCTTCCCGTCGCGGACTTCTGAAGCTGGTTGCTACCCGGCGAAGCTTGCTTGATTACCTGAAGCGTACCCAGCAAGACCGTTACAAGTCTGTGATTGAGAAGCTTAACCTCCGGAAGTGATCGGCCGAAGCAGGGGCCAAAGGCCTTGTCTGATCTTTTCTTTTTCAAGTTCCAAAAAGGGGTACTTTACCGCATGGGCGGAGTTTCCGAGCCATGCTTCCATGGATGGATGTCTATTGGTTTGGCATCCGAAACCATCCTTCCGGCCTTGTCCTTCATAGCTTTAGCGACGGAGGAAATGCTGGAGGGTAATCTTAAACAAAACCCTTCGATGGTCCCTATAGGCGGCCTTGATCTTAGGTTTGAGTTCCGAGAAGAACGCGGAATTCAGACCTACGAGCAACGGCCCGGATAGACGATCATTCGAAGGTTCAACTTCGAAATGATAGCTAAAGTCTCAAAAAGTATCGGTTCTGGCGATCTAACGATCGAGACCGGTAAACTTGCAAGATTGGCCGACGGATCGGTAACGGTTCGTTCTGGCGAAACATTGATTCTAGTGGCGGCGGTGTCCGCAACCTCGGTTAAGGAAGGTCAGGACTTTTTCCCGCTGACCGTTGATTACCGCGAAAAAGCGGCTGCAGTCGGGAAATTCCCGGGCGGATATTTCAAACGAGAAGGGCGGCCGACCGAGAAGGAAACCCTGACCTCGAGAATGACCGATCGCCCGCTTCGGCCATTGTTCCCGAAAGGGTACTTTTACGATACCCAAGTAATCAGCGTGTTGCTGAGCGCGGACGGCGAGAATGATCCTGATATTCTCAGCATCAACGGCGCCTCCGCAGCGCTGTGCGTTTCCGATATCCCTTTTGCCGGACCAATTGGAGCCGTGCGGGTGGGCCGAGTGGACGGACAGCTGGTGGTCAATCCCACGCATACTCAGCGGCAGCTGAGCGACCTCGATCTGGTGTACGTCGGCAATGAAAACGACGTCGTCATGATCGAAGGCTCCGCCGATGAGCTAGCCGAAGAAGAATTCATCAAGGCTCTCGAATTTGCTCAAGGGTTCGTGCGCGAGATCATCGCGATGCAGAAAGAGTTGACCGCGACTGCAGGCAAACCCAAACGAAATGCCGAACTTTTGACCGTTCGCGATGATCTGTTGGAGATCGCTTATCAAGTGGCTGGCGACCGGATTGAAGCCGCACTTTATACCTCAGGCAAAGTCGCTCGGAGTAGAGCCGTCGACGCGCTGAGCAGCGAGGTGAAAGAGGCAATTCTTGCCAAATATCCGGATGCGACTCCGTTCGAGATCTCGCAAGCTTTCGATTATCTTCAAAAAAAGGCATTCCGAGTTAGCATTCTGGACAAGCAAGTCCGGTGCGATGGCAGAGGATTGCTTGATATCCGACCGTTGAGTGCCGAGGTAGGTCTGCTTCCTCGGTCCCACGGCTCAGCCCTTTTCCAGCGCGGCGAAACCCAAGCAGTCGCCCTAGCCACCCTCGCTTCTGCGGAGGAGGCTCAGATGATTGATGGGTACACTGGGGGCGAGCTCACCAAGCGCTTCATTCTGCACTATAATTTTCCGCCCTTCAGCGTCGGAGAAACTGGGAGAGTCGGGAGCACCAGCCGCCGGGAGATTGGTCACGGCGCATTGGCTGAACGTTCTATTGCACCGGTGATTCCTGCCGAAGCCGCTTTCCCGTATGCCATCCGCGTTAGCAGCGAAGTCATGGAATCGAACGGTTCCACTTCCATGGCAAGTGTGTGCGCGGGGGTCATGGCGCTAATGGATGCAGGCGTGCCGATTCGTAAGCCAGTCGGAGGGATCTCGGTCGGGTTAGTGACCGAATACGAAGCGGAACAGTTGAAACGCTACACGACCATGACCGACATCATTGGTTCGGAAGATCATTTTGGCGATATGGACTTCAAGCTCTGCGGTACCAGAGATGGTATTACTGGTTTCCAGCTTGACTTGAAACTGCCGGGGATTAGCCACGCCATCATGACGGAAGCCATTCACCAGGCTCGTGACGCCAGGATGAAAGTGCTCGATGTCATGTACGAAGCGATCAATGCTCCGCGCAAAGAGCTCAGCCAATACGCGCCTCGGATCGAAACGATCAAGATTCATCCGGACAAGATCGGGCTCCTTATTGGACCCGGTGGTAAGACCATCAAAGGAATTGTGGCTGAGACCGGAGCCGAAATTAACATCGATGATGATGGTTCCGTGCATATCTATTCTTCGAGTCGGGACAGCCTGAATCGGGCGAAGGAAATCATCACCGGCATGACGAAAGAGATCGAGGTCGGCGAGATGTATCACGGCCGTGTTGTCTCCATCAAAGAGTTCGGCGCATTTATCGAAGTGCTGCCCGGCAAAGACGGTCTGGTGCATATTTCCGAGTTAGCGGATTTCCGGGTTAAGAACGTGGAAGACGTGGTCAAAGTCGGTGACCTGGTATGGGTAAAATGTATCGGTATCGACGACAAAGGCCGCGTGAAGCTCAGCCGCAAAGCCGCCATGAAAGATCGGAATGCGGAAGCGGAATCGGCTTTGGAAGAGACCGAAAAGAACTAGCAACTCCGCTCTGGTAAGGAGCTAGAATTTAGAATCTAGGAGGCGGTTTGCCCCGATTGGGCAGCCGCCTTCCTTGTTTTATGGACAACAACTAATGTTACTGCCTAATAACAAGACCACCGCCGCGAGCCGCCACCCGGCCGCTGACTCGACCGGAACATATAAGTCCCATGTGTCCTATAAGTCCTATGCATGGCTAGGCCACGAGCTACCGCATTTCTTTCACCGCTTTTTCCAGCGCCGCCAGTACTATATCATTTCAAAATAACGTTAGTTTTTTACGTTGTTTCAGCTATCGCTATAGTTCGTGAAAGTTCGCGTGCAAATCGATTTGCAAATTAATCATTTTCTCATTTGACGGACCGTTCGCTCTTCAATTACTGGATATGTCGTCAACAGACCAGAACTCGGGGTTAGGGACGCGTCGAAAATGTGGTTGCCTAATGGTTTCGGCGCAATATTCTCAACCGCCATCGGGTCGCTGACTGCGGATTGAGAACGAAAATTTTAACCCCCCTAACAAGGCTACAATTCGGATCCTTAGGCTGTATCGGTTTGCCCGGATCCGGGTAACCCCCTTGCCGTCGAATGGCTAACTTTTTCCCCCGCTGGACAAACTACTTAGCAATTAAACTCGTTTTTTGTCTCCTCGTGGTCGGAGGAGCAGCGTCTGCCGCTTATTGGTGGTATCTCACGCCCGAGTACATGCGCCAGGGTTATCAACCTGTGCAACCGGTGCCGTTTCCCCACGAGATCCATGTCAACGAGCTCGGTATGGATTGCCGGTATTGCCACAGTAACGTCCAAGTTTCTTCGGCGTCGAACGTGCCGACCACGCAAACCTGCATGAACTGCCATCAGCAGGTGCAAAAAGATAATCCCAAGCTATGGGCCGTTAAGCAGAGCTGGGAGACCGGACAACCAATGCACTGGGTCCGGGTCCATCAAATCCCTGACTTCGCCTATTTCAACCATTCGGTTCACGTTAATCGTGGGATTAGCTGCGTTAGCTGTCACGGCGATGTGAACCACATGGACGTCGTGTATCAGCACGAACCGTTGAGCATGGGTTGGTGTCTGAATTGCCATAGACACCCGGAAGAAAATCTGCGGCCGATCAATCAGGTTTTCAATCTCGACTGGAAACCCTCCACCGGCGAATCGCAGCAACAGATTGGAACCGAGTTGCAAAAGCAGTGGAATATCAACCCGCCGCAAAATTGTGCCGGTTGTCATAGATAATGAAGAGGATTTTTCAACATCCCCCTGAACCCTCCACCGGCCGGCGTTACTGGCGTGGACTCGAGGAGTTAGCAGAAACTCCGGAATTTAAGAGTTGGCTGGAGCGAGAGTTTCCTGAAGGAGCGGCTGAGCTGGAGACTGATGGTGTCTCCCGGCGTAACTTCATGCGGTTGATGGGAGCATCTCTGGCTCTGGCCGGGGTTGGACTCAGCGGTTGCCGGCGTCCGGAGACGTACATAGTGCCGTACACCAAAAGCGTTGAATGGTTGATCCCAGGTAAGGCCGTTCTTTACACCACCTCGATGCCTCGCCGGTTGGGTGGTATGCCGCTGGTTGCTACTACCTTCGAGGGAAGACCTACCAAGCTCGAAGGTAATCCTCTGGTTCCCGGCTATAACGGTGGGACGGACCTGCTCGCTCAAGCTTCGATCTTAAACCTTTACGATCCGGATCGTGCCCGCTTTTTCCGCGAAAATGGAAAAGAGAGCGCCGCTGATAAATTTGAGGCCTATCTCAAACAGGTTCGCAACGAGTTACAGCAGAATGGCGGGGCCGGCTTTGCCTTCTTATTGGATGAACAATGGTCACCGACGCGCGACCGGATCCTTAAGAAGTTCCAGCAAGACTTCCCTCGAGCCCGGTTGTATTACGGTGATCCGCTGGGAAATGACGAGATCAACCCTGTAACCGAAGCGCTGTTTGGCGCCGATGTCATCCTGCGGCCGAATTTCGCGAACGCGGATGTAATCCTCTCTCTCGATGCCGATTTCCTGGGGCTGGAGCAGACCTTAGATAACATCAAAGCTTTTAGTGCTCGTCGCCGAGTCCGAGGTTCGACCGAAGCCGTTAACCGCCTCTACGCGGTGGACAACCGGTTCACCATTACGAGTGGAATGGCGGATCATCGGTTACGATGCCCAGCTTCCCACATCCCGTCGTTTGCCTTTGCGCTGGCCAATAAGATTACCGCAGCCACCGGAGATCAAGGACTCACATCGCTGGCCGGCCAATTCAAAACGACGGTCGCCTTTGACGAAAAATGGGTCACTGAGTGTGCGAACGACCTTGTCGCTCGCAAGGGCAAGAGCCTGGTGCTCTTGGGCAATCGGTACCCGGCCCCAATTCAGGCGCTGGTGTATGCGATAAATAATGCGCTGGAGGCCTTCGGTTCTACTATCCAGGTCCTCACCGCCCCCAAGATAAAGGGTGGTACCATTCAAGACTTAGCCAAGGATGTTAAGGCTGGGACGGTGAAGCGGTTGTTTATTCTCGCCGGCAACCCAGCCTACACCGCGCCCGCGGATCTTGAGTGGGCGGAGCAGATTCAGAAGCAGATCCCTGAGGTGGTTCAGCTTGGTTACTGGGAGAATGAAACCTCGACGAATGTCCGATGGTTCGTCCCGGAGGCCCATTTTCTGGAAGCGTGGGGAGATCAGCGTGATCCCAATGGCACCTATCTCCCGGTCCAACCGATGATCTTGCCCCTGTTCGGTGGCTGGTCGCAGTTAGATCTGTTGAGCAAACTGGCGGGCATTCCGGGCGGCCTCGAAGCAGTCCGGGAAACCTTCAAGACCCTAGCCGGTAGCGGCGACTTTGAAGAGGCCTGGACCGGATTATTGCGTCACGGATATATTGCCGACACCGCCTACCAGGCTAGCTCGGCGAAACCTAACCTTGGTGGCCTTTCTGGGTTAGTGCCGGCTGCGACCTCACTACCGGCTCCGGTCAGCAGCCCCTACGAGATCGTTTTCCCTGCAGACTACCGAGTCGAGGATGGCTACTACACGAATAACGCGTGGCTATTGGAACTGCCCGACCCGATCACCAAGCTCACTTGGGACAACGCGGTACAAGTGAGCCCCGTGACCGCCAAATCCCTGGGGCTAGAAGAAAGCGACTTGATCGAAATCACAGCTGGAGACCGAAAACTAACGGCGGCAGTACTGATCGCGCCCGGTCATGCAGATAATTCTTTCACGTTGCCACTTGGTTACGGGCGAGACCGGGTCGGTCGAGTGGGCGAGGGCGCAGGATTCGATGCCTACAAACTGCGGACTACTAGCGCCCCCTATTTTGCTACCGGTGTAACGATAAAGCTGCTGCAGAAAGACGCGTATAAGCTGATTCGCACCCAGATCCATCATAGCATGGAGGGTCGGGCCTTAGTTCGGGAAGGTTCGCTCGAAGATTACGAGCAGAATCCGGCGTTCGCCAAGAAGATGTGGATGGACGCCGAGATACCGCCCAACATTTCGCTTTATTCGCATCCGCCGCTGAGTGCTCCAAATCAATGGGCCATGGTGGTTGATCTGAATACGTGTATCGGCTGTTCGGCCTGCGTCGTCGCATGCCAGGCTGAGAACAATATCCCGGTCGTTGGCAAGGATCAGGTTGAACGAGGGCGCGAAATGCAATGGATGCGGATCGACCGTTATTTTTCCAGCGCGGACGGCGACACAAGTAATCCGCACCTCGACGAGGACCCGGAAATGGTCGTCGAACCGATGATGTGCCAGCATTGTGAAAACGCACCCTGTGAAACGGTGTGTCCGGTCAATGCAACGGTGCACAGCGAAGAGGGACTGAACGTGATGGTCTATAACCGCTGTATCGGGACCCGCTATTGCTCGAACAATTGTCCGTTCAAAGTTCGCCGGTTCAACTTCTTCAATTACAACGACCGGTCCGTGTTTGATAAACTCGAGTACGGACTGCCCGGATTCCAAGGTAAGCAACAACTCATCCTCGGACCGCTGGCAAAATGGGGGATGGATGAGATCTCCAAGCTGCAAAAGAATCCCAACGTCACGGTGCGTAGCCGTGGTGTCATGGAGAAATGCACTTATTGCGTTCAGCGGATCGAAACCGCCAAGATTTCACAAAAAATCAAGGCCGGAGTCACCGGAGATCTATCCCTGCCAACGGATAGTGTGCGATCCGCTTGCCAAGAGGCATGCCCAGCGGAGGCGATCGTTTTCGGGGACATGAAAGATCCCCAAAGTCAGGTATCGAAAGACCGCGCGTTACCGCAGGATTACCGTCTGCTCGAGTACCTGAACATCCAGACTCGCACGAGTTATCTTGCTAGGCTGCGCAACCCGAATCCGAAGATGCCGGGAGCAGCCAAAATCGGGAGAATCAACGCCGAACACGGCGACGAGGAGCGGGAACGAACCCAAAATAGCGTACCTACCGGAGGAAACGCGTAATGGCTGAAACGCAGGTCTCTGCCCCAAAGATGGTTCCCTTTGTGGAACGCATGCCACGGCCACCGCTGGTCGAAAACAACCGTTCGATGGCCTGGATTACGGATCTGATTGCCGGCGTTCCGGAAAGGAAGACGCCGCTCTGGTGGTTTATCGCCATCGCCATCACCGGCTCGATATCGGCTTTCGGCGTGTTCTGTATTTTCTACCTGTTATTCACCGGTGTCGGTGTGTGGGGGAATAATATTCCGGTTGCCTGGGCGTTCGGTATTACCAACTTCGTGTTCTGGATTGGTATTGGACATGCCGGTACACTTATTTCTGCGATTCTGTTGTTAACGCGTCAAAAGTGGCGTACGGCCGTCAATCGATCAGCAGAAGCGATGACTCTCTTCGCGGTCATGTGCGCCGCGATCTTCCCTGGGATTCACGTAGGGCGAGTCTGGATGGCGTGGTTCCTCGCCCCGGTACCGGTTCCTAACTGGGTCTGGCCTAACTTCCGCAGCCCGTTGATGTGGGATGTTTTTGCGGTCTCGACCTATTTCACTGTCTCGGTCTTATTCTGGTTTCTAGGTTTGGTGCCGGATCTCGCGACCTTGCGAGATCGCGCGAAGAGCCAGATTGGAAAGGTTGTCTACGGAATCCTGGCGCTAGGTTGGCGAGGTGGTAATCGTCAGTGGCGGCACTACGAAATGGCTTACCTGATCTTGGCCGGTATTTCCACTCCTCTGGTGCTGTCGGTCCACTCAACGGTGTCCTTCGACTTCGCCACGTCGATCTTGCCTGGATGGCATACCACGATTTTCCCACCTTATTTCGTGGCCGGCGCCATCTTCGGCGGTTTCGCCATGGTGTTGACCCTATTGATACCGGCTCGGTCAATTTACAAGCTGCACGATGTGATCACCTGGAATCACATCGATGTGATGTGCAAGATCATCTTGCTGACCGGCTCGATCGTTGGCTACGCCTATACCATGGAGTTTTTTGTGGCCTACTACGGCGCGAACCCGTTTGAACGCTTCGCGTTTATCAACCGTTACTTTGGTCCGTACTGGTGGGCGTCCTGGTCGATGTTTACCTGCAACGTCATTATGCCCCAACTGTTCTGGGTGCGTGCATTCAGGCGGAACATCATCACGGTTCTATTCGTTTCCATGTGCGTGAATGCCGGGATGTGGTTTGAGCGGTTCGTTATCTTCGTGATTTCGTTAACTCGCGACTTCTTACCCTCGAGCTGGGGTATGTATTATCCGACCTGGGTAGATATTTGGACTTTTATCGGAACCATCGGCATTTTTGTTACGCTCTTTCTCCTCTTTATTCGGTTTTTACCCATGGTGGCTATTTCTGAGGTCAGATCCGTCTTACCGGAAGCGGATCCTCATCATGTACTGCCGGAGCCGCACACCGGTACGACAGTTGAAGACGCTGGGGAGGCACACGCATGACTGCAGCTGCCGCTAAGAAAGAACCTTTCGCTGCCATCGCGGAATTCACGACCGCGGCAGAGTTATACCATGCGGCCGAGAAAGTCCGCGATAAAGGATACCGCTTCTGGGATGTGCATTCGCCTTTTCCTATCCACGGGATGAATAAAGCAATGGGTTTGGGTAGATCCTATCTAGGCTACCTTATTTTCTGCGGCGGTCTCACGGGATTCACGACGGCGGCCTTACTGGAGTTCATTCCATCCTCGTTTCTTTACCCGCTAATCGTTCATGGAAAGCCGGTTAACTTTTTCACGGTTCCAGCCTTTTTCCCGATGATGTTCGAGCTGACCGTTTTGTTCTCGGCGTTTACCGCTTTCTTCGGGGTTTTTGTGTTGAACCGGTTACCTCGCTTTCATCACCCTTTATTTGCCTATCGTCCTTTCCGTCGAGTTACCCGGGACACCTTTTTCATCGTGATCGAAGCGGTGGATCCGCGTTTCTCCGAGACCGCCACTGTCGAGTTTCTGACGGAGGTCGGGGGAAAAGAAGCAACTCTGATTTACGAGGATGATTAAAAACTTCTTGATTGGATTTGGGTTGCTTTGCGTTGTGGCCGTCGGACTTCTCGGTACACGCGGGGAGAAGCATGCCGCTCCGCCGATTGAGTTCTTCAGCGATATGAAGAGGCAGTCGAAGGTAAAATATCAAAAGCCGAGCGACTTTTTTGCCGATGGCCGAGCCTCCAGACCTCCAGTCGATGGAACTATCCCCATGGGCTATGATATCCCTGGACATCCGTTCCAAAACTCGGGCGCGCCGAATGACATCCTTTCACCCTTAGGCGAATACACTGCTGGTACTGATTATTATAACACCGGCAAGATGGGAGAGAATTGGGGCACCGGTATGCCTGAACAGATCCCGGTAACGCCCGCCCTGTTAAAGAGGGGACAGGAGGTGTTCACTATTAACTGCGCGGTCTGTCATGGCGCTACTGGGCAAGGTAATGGGATCACTTCGAAATACGGTCTTCTTAGTATCGCGAACTATCACCAGGATAAATACCGGCAAATGGCGGACGGCCAGATCTTTAATACCATGACTCATGGCTATAACACGATGATGGCTTACGGAGACAAGGTCACCGTCAAGGATCGTTGGGCAATTATTGCCTACATCCGAGCCCTCCAACGGAGTCAAAACGCCAGTATCAATGACGTGCCGGAAGAGCAGCGTGCCGCTTTAGAGGCCCAAAAATGAGTAATCATTCACACGTCCCAGCCCCGGAGATGTTCCAGTCCAAAGGAATGAACCGATTCCTCATCGGGCTGCTCTCGGTTGGTATCATTTCATTGGTAATTGTGTTACTAGTTGCACTTATCTTTCCTGGTGAAAGGCGCCAGTTCATTTTTTCTTGGCTCTTTGCGTTCCTCTATTTCTTTACCATCCTGATTGGGTGTCTGTTCTGGATTTTGTTGCATCACGCCACTGATTCAGGGTGGGGAATTGTAGTCCGGCGACAGATGGAGAATCTGGCCATGTTAGTTCCTTGGATGCTGCTCTTCTTCATCCCGATCTTTTTGCTGCGGAATGATTTGTGGCAATGGATCGCAGATATCGGCAAGCCGCACTTGGCGCCTGAGCTGAAAGACAAGCTGGCGTACTTCAACTTGCCGATCGGTCCGATCACCATCCCGTTCTTCTGGGTGCGAGCGTTGTTTTATTTCGCCTATTTTATTGGCGCCGCCTTTTACTTCCGCAGCATGTCGATCAAGCAAGATGGTGACGGCGATCCGAAGCGATCGATCCAAATGCGTGGAGTTTCGTTTGTAGCTCTTATGCTCTTTGCGATGTGTACAACCCTGATGGCGTTCGATTGGATGGCCTCTCTGGACTATCGCTGGGCGTCAACCATGTGGGGTGTTTATATCTTTGCCGGAGCTGCCGGATCCAGCATGTCTTTGATCATCCTAGTGGTGTTCGGTTTGAAGACTGTCGGCTACCTCAGCTTCGTGAACGAAGAGCACTACCACATTATGGGGAAGCTGCTTTTCTGCTTCTCGATCTTTTGGGGTTATATCGGGTTCTCCCAATACATGTTGATTTGGTACGGAAATATCCCGGAAGAAACCGAGTGGTTCCTTCGCCGGAATATCGAATCCTGGAACACACTGAGCCTGGTGATGGTAGTCGGACGGTTCTTTATCCCGTTCCTCTATTTGTTATTTGAGTACACCAAGCGAAACTCAAAATTCTTGGCGGTCATTTCGGTTTGGGTGCTCATCATGCATCTGATCGACACCTACGTCACGATCATGCCGTTTATGCATCCGACTGGGGTCCAAATCGATATCCTGGATTTGTTGTGCGTTTTTGCGATCGGATGCCCGCTGGCTTTCATTTTTCTCACCACTCTCGGGAAGGTTGGCCTCTTCCCGTCAAAAGATCCTCGGCTACTGGAATCCTTGAAGCTGAGCAATTGATCCTATGTCCGAAGCCGTTGAATCGCCGAAAGTTTCTACGCTGACCGTTCTCACCATTTTGGTGATCTTACTGGTCTTTGTTGGGCTCGTATGGATCGTGTTTCTTCAAAAGGAAGCGATCCCAACCAGCACCGAGCAAGCCCGAGCGGAACGCCTGAAAAATCTGGCGCAATTGAACGCAGATAATCAGAAGACTCTCACTACCTATCATTGGGTGGACAAATCGAAAGGAATTGTTGGTATCCCGATTAACCGGGCGATGGAGTTAGTTCTCAAAGACTTAGCTGCAAACCATCCGCATGCAGCTGGTCCGGTTAACCCGCCCGCTGCGAGCTCGACTCCGGCTGCAAGTCCAGCCCCTGCTGCCGCTAACCAACAAGCAACACCGGCGCCTTCCGCCAGTGCCACCCCCGCACCTTCGCCGGCTGCCTCACCCAGTTCGAGCCCGGAACCAAGCGCAAGCCCGCAATCTAGTGCAAGTCCGGAACAGAGTGCGAGCCCTGAGCCGACTGCGAGCCCCAACCCCTCTACGTCGCCGACCGATCAATAATGAATTTCGAAACGATGACATTTTTGGTAGGGCGAGGCTCCCGAATGACCGAGAGTTGTTTCCGGAGCTTGGGAGGGTTTCAGGTTGCTGATAGTGTTAGGTCGACGGGCGCGCCGAGCCGTTGGGCCGCGGTGTGCTACCGGCCTGACCGCGATTCGAAACCGCACATCGTTTGTTGGCATGGACAGGGCTCAGTCCGGCGGCTCGGCGAGCGAATCGGACCTGGACATCAGGTGGCCTGGACTAACCAGCAGCCTTGCTCAAATCAAATGACCGTTTGGGAGCCTCGCCCCACCAAGGTGGCCGTGACTTCTCACCTCTCACTTCTCACTTTTCACCTCTCACTCCAAGGATATGTCTGTTCCTAACCAAACAGCAGACCTTCAATTAAATCGCGTTGCCGCTGGCAACGGCTCGGTTCTACGCGGTCCTATCCTGCTGTTCTTTGCCTCCGGTCTGTTCTGGCTCTTAATAGCGGTAGCCCTTTGGATCCTCTCCGCGTTTCAGGTGACGGACCCGTTTTCGCCTTTGGTTTTTCCCGATGTCGCCTGGTTGACCTACGGCCGGGTCTATCCCGTTGCTATGGATCTGCTGGTCTATGGGTGGGCGTCTATGATTGGGGTAGGGACGGCCATTTGGATCTTGAACAGCATGGCCAAGAATCCGTTTCCGGGAGGTTACCTGCCATTGCTGGCCGCGATCATTTGGAATCTTGGCTTGTTCTTTGGCGTTTGGGGCGTGTTAGGTGGCGGCAGCACCGGAAAAGAATGGTTGGAATTCCCGATCTATGCCGCGTTCCCGATCTGGCTGGCGGAGATCATCATGGCGATTTGGGCGATTGCCCTGTTCATCGGACGGCGTGCTAAAGGCGGGTATATTTCACAGGCGTTTTTACTAACTGCGTTTATCGCTTTTGCCTGGGCCTACGGAAGCGCCAACGGTTTTCTGGGATTCTTTAAAGTCGGCGGCGTGGCTGCATCCGCGATCCATTGGTGGTACTTTGGCTGTCTTCTTAGTCTTTGGCTGACGCCGCTGGGTATCGGGATTGTCTATCATTTTGTGCCGTTATTGATTGGGCGCCCTCTCTACAGCGCCAAACTAGCAACCATTAGCTTTTGGGGAATTGTCGGGTTTGGCGGTTGGACCGGAATCGCGCAGATTCTGGGCGCTCCGCTCCCGGCCTGGAATCAGACCGCCAGCGTTGTTGCTAATGTCTTGCTAGTTGTCCCGATACTGGCATTCGCGACCAACCTTCACCTGACTATGAAAGGTTCGTTTGATCTGATAAAACCGAACCTGGCTCTGCGGTTTCTCGTGACCGGCGGTATGGTGTTTGGTTTGGCGGGTATTTGGAATGCCATCACGACTTTGCGATCGGTAAATCGGATTTTGCAATTCACCTGGGGCACTACCGCGCGCACCGACCTCTTTCTAATCGGATTTGTGACCTTGGTTTGTTTCGGAGCGATCTATTATGTACTGCCGCGGTTGGTCGGCCGCTCATGGAAGTTCACGAGGCTGGTCCAATGGAATTTCTGGTTTTGGATCGTGGCTCTTGGTACGTTGGTCTTTAACCTGACCATTGCAGGTGTGTTGCAGGGATTTGGGCTGCTGGACCCAAAGGTTCCGTTTGCTGCGATCATCGATATCACCAAACCATTTATACTCGGTTACGCTCTTGCTGCCATTTTCATCGGCGTTTCAGCATTACTCGGTGTTGGCTCTTTCCTAACCGTTTTTGTGAATCCTGCTTGGGCGCCTGATTCTGAGGAAGCTCCCGAACCGGTGATCAATGAGGAGGTATCACTCGCGTGAATCGGTTAAGTAAGATTATCGGCGGCGTGTTTGTCCTGTTTGGACTGTCGTGGTGGGGGTTAGCCGTCTACCCCTATCTTTCATTCGCCGCATTGAAGGAAAATGTCGATCCGAACACGAAAGAGGTGGCTCCTCCAGATGTACCGGGGGCAGCCCAACAAGGGTATCGGGTGTACGCCGCTAACGGTTGTGTTTCCTGTCATTCCCAATTTGTCCGCGACAAGAGCGAGGGCAGTGACATCGATCGTGAATGGGGTAAACGTCGAACGGTTGCTCGCGACTACATGAAGGACAATCAGGTCTTCCTGGGTGTTTCCCGACTGGGCCCCGACCTGACCAACGTCGGTCTACGCCAAAAGGACGCACAATGGTTTTATCGGTACCTTTATGATCCGCGACTGTTCAACCCGGATACGATGATGCCTTCTTATCGGTGGTTATTCCAGGAACGAGCCATCACGGGTCAACCGGCACAGAACGCATTGAAGCTCGAAGGAGCAGATGCTCCCCGGCCCGGCCATGAGATTGTACCGACTGCAGAAGCGGAAGCGCTAGTGGCTTATCTACTTTCACTGAAGCGGGATTACGCTTTGCCGGAAGCACCGGCCCCCCAAGAATGAGCTCGCACGAAGAACACTCAGAGACGCCTGAAATGGAAGACGCGGCGCCGCAGTCGCGGGGCGAGGGCGATGCGGCGATCAATGATCCGGCCGTCCCTATCGTCGGAGACGGAGCGGTTCCACGTTGGTTGATAGGCGTGATCTTCTTCGGCCTTTTCTGGTCAGGTGCTTATCTTTTCTCTTACAGTGGAGGTTTCAGCGCTGACGTTTTCGATTATTTGCCGAAGTTCGGCCCACTCAGCTCCGGGCCCCAGTCTGCTCCCGATCCGAAAGTGATCGGGAAAGCTCTTTTCTCGCAGAATTGTGTCACCTGCCATCAAGCGACAGGCCTGGGTCTACCCGGTCAGTACCCACCGATAGCCGGTTCCGAGATCGTGTTGGGTGACGCCACCAATCGTTACATCGCGATTGTGCTGAAAGGACTACAAGGGCCCATAACCGTAAAGGGTGAAAGCTTTAATAATTCCATGCAGGCCTGGGAAGGGCAATACACGGATGCCCAACTTGCTGCCATCCTGACCTATGAACGTTCCGATTGGGGCAACAATGCGCCGCCGATCCCGCCTGAAGCAATAAAACAGGTGCGCGAGGAATTGAAGGATCGAAAAGAGCAATGGACTTACGCAGAGATCATGAAGATGCCGGGCAAAGACGTCGCTAAGGCCGGAGGGTCCGCACAACAGGCGGCGAATAAACCGGCGCCGGGTGCATCCCCCGCTGCCAGCGCTTCACCGGCTGCTCCTCAGCAAAAATGATGGTGGTGCCTAACATAATTGGTGCGGTGGAACCGATCTTTGGTGGGGCAGGACCTATCTTGGAAGTGCCAGAACCTATCTTTGGTGGGGCGAGGCTCCCGAACGGCCAAACAGCCTTGCAGAAACCCATGATTAATGTGGCCCTTGCAGGTTACCGTAAGAGACTCGCGCGCCGAGCCGTTGGCCTAGTGTGTGCCACGTTTGCCGGTCCGTCATTCTCCATCGTTGGAAGACATTCAGCTTCAACCGCTGCACAGCCCCCGTCCCAACGGCTCGGCGCGTCTATGGGCTTCGGTGGGATGCAAGGGCGGCACCCATCAAAGGTATCCGGAAAACCTCGTGACCGTTCGGGAGCCTCGCCCCACCAGTCTTGTGATAGCTCCTGGCCTCTGATGACAAATAAAGATTTTTTCGTACCGTACTTTAAATCCCCCGTCGTCTTCCTATGAGTTTCTGGCGATCTTCTTTTGCGCGATGCGGCTTGGTCTTGGCGGTTCTGTTAGCCGGACTTGGAACCTGCTGGGCCGATCCGCGGACGTCGAATCTTTGGTGGATGCCGGAGAACGCTAGCGAAGGGGGCGTATACATCGACCAGCTCATCTGGTTCATCCTCTTTCTTACCGGCGGTGTCTTTGTTCTCACTCAGGTCGTTTACATTTTCTTCATCATTAAATATCGGGCTCGGAAGGGTGTCCCGGCGACGTATAGCCACGGGAACAATCGATTGGAGATAATCTGGACGGCTATTCCGACCGCGATCTTCATCGGGCTGTGGGGATACAGCAATCATCTTTGGTGGGATGTGTTGCACTCAACTCCGCCGGCAAATTCGCTTCAGGTGGGAGTTGCGGCGTACCAGTTCGGCTTTTCTTTCCAGTACGCCGGCACTGACGGCAAGCTTGGAAAGGCTGAGGCCAGCTTTGTTTCCAACGATAACATGTTCGGAAATGATCCGAGCGATCCTGACGCGAAAGATAACTTCACTTCATCGGTTCTGGAGATCCCGGTCAACCGGCCTGTTCATATCCGGTTGGATTCCAAAGATGTCATCCACGCTTTTTACGTCCCTCAGTTCCGAGTTTATCAAGATATCGTACCCGGACGGATGATCGACTGGGTATGGTTCACGCCCACGAAAATTGGCAAATTTCAGCTCGCGTGTAGCCAGCTGTGTGGTTCTGGCCATTACAACATGAAGGCCGACATTGAGGTTGTATCTCAGGCGGATTTCGAGAAGTGGTATCAAGAAAAAGCGAAAGCGGTTCAACCACCGGCAGGGGCCAAACTCACGAGTGTAACCGAAACGAAAGATCAATAGTGTAAGTATGTCTCAAACGATTGCGCATAGCGGGGCTGAGACGCATACCGGAACGGCTCACCACCACGAGCTCAGCTTCTTCCACAAGTATATCTGGTCCGAAGACCACAAGACGATCGCGATCCAATATCTCTTCGCCAGTTTGTTGTTTCTCTTGGTTGGCGGACTGCTGGCGATGGGTGTGCGGTATCAATTGGCTTTTTCCGGTCAACCGATCCCATTGATTGGGACTTTGCTGCCGAGATGGTTGGTCACCGATGCAGGCGCCATTCAACCTCAGGGATACAACGGGCTGGTTACGATGCACGCCACTGTGATGGTCTTCTTGGTGGTGATGCCTCTGTTGGTCGGTGTCTTCGGAAATTTCCTGATCCCGCTTAAAATCGGAGCGCCGGACATGGCGTTCCCGTTCTTTAACGCTTTGTCGTTTTGGATGTTTTTCGTATCCGGGATCATTCTGCTTTTCAGCTTTTTTGTACCGACCGGGTTTCCCGCTGCCGGGTGGACCTCCTACGCGCCTCTATCGGCAAACGGCGCCTGGAACGGTAGCCAAGCCGGACAGAGCCTCTGGTGTGTCGGGATCTTCATTAACGGTCTGGCCTCGATTGCCGGCGCGGTTAATTACATCACTACGATCATCAATATGCGTGCGCCCGGCATGAAAATGTTCCGGTTGCCGCTTCCAGTTTGGGCTCTCTTCATCACCGCGATTTTGTTGCTGCTGGCGGTCCCTGTGCTCTCTGCAGCCGCGGCTATGCTCTTTTTCGACCTTAACTTTGGCACTTCATTCTTTGAGGCGAACCGTTATGGCCAGCCGTTGATGTGGCAGCACCTTTTCTGGTTCTTCGGCCATCCTGAGGTGTACATCTTGATTCTTCCGGCCATGGGCTTGGTCTCGGAAATGTTGGCTGTTTTCTCCCGCAAACCGATCTTCGGCTATAAGGCGATGGTCTACGCGATGGCCGCGATCGGAGTGCTGGGTTTCATCGTGTGGGGACACCACATGTTCGTGAGCGGTATGAACCTGATGCTATCGTCTGCGTTTTCGTTCTCGACCATGTTGATCGCCGTTCCGTCGGCAATTAAGACCTTCAACTGGCTAGGAACGGTCTGGGGTGGTTCGATCCGGTTTACTACCGCCATGTGTTTTGCGCTGGCCTTCGTGTCCATGTTCGTTATTGGCGGTCTTAGTGGGATTTACATGGCGTCCACCCCGGTCGACCTTTTCATCCATCACACTTATTTCATTGTCGCCCACATTCACTACGTTCTGTTTGGCGGCAGCTTGTTCGGGATCTTTGGAGCCATCTACTTCTGGTATCCGAAAATGTTCGGACGCATGATGAACGAATTCTGGGGCAAAGTGCATTTTGTTTTGTCGTTCATGTTTTTCAACCTGACCTTCTTCCCGATGCACAACCTTGGGTTGAACGGGATGCCGCGCCGAATCGCGGACCCAGGTTTGTATGATTTCCTTAAGAGTTCACAGCCGCTAAATATTTTTGTGAGCCTGAGCGCGTTCGGTTTGGGTTTGTCGACGCTGATCTTCTTCGTGAACTTCATCTACAGCATGTTCAAAGGACCGAAGGCGCCAAGGAATCCCTGGAATTCGACCACTTTGGAATGGACGCTGCCGTCGCCTCCCGGGCACGGGAATTTTCCTGTGACTCCGACTGTTTACAACGGTCCTTATGAGTATAGCGTTCCCGGAATGGACCAGGATTTTCTGCCTCAAAATCAGCCGGCGCCGGAGACCGCACGGGTGGCGGTGCATTAGGGCGCATCAGTGAACGATGGCTGCCTATTCGCTTCCGAAAAAACTACTGCATTGGTATGCTGTGGTGGCGGCGGCTAGCGTTTCGCTCCTGATTTGTAGCGGAGGTTTGGTGACCAGCCACGAAGCCGGGATGGCTGTTCCGGATTGGCCAAACACGTTTGGCTATAACATGTTTTTGTTCCCGGTATCCCGGTGGGTGGGGGGGGTATTCTTCGAGCATACCCATCGGTTAATCGCCAGCACGGTTGGTCTACTGACGGTGATTCTCTGCATTGCTCTGTTTGTTATCGAGAGCCGGCGCTGGGTTAAAACACTCGGACTCATTGCGGTTGGCGCGGTGATCGTCCAAGGAGTTTTGGGCGGTCTGCGCGTGACCGAAAACAACGCAGTCTTAGGTCTTTTTCACGGTTGTCTAGCGCAGAGCTTTTTCGCTTTGATGGCGACGATTGCGCTGGTTACTTCGCGCTTTTGGGAGCGTTTGGAAAGAGTGGGGACTGAGCCCCGCGCACGCGGGGCGCGGGAGCGGAAACGCAACGCCGCCCACCAATTACTAATCACGAATCACCAATCACTTCTCACGTCCTATCGCCGCTGGGTTGTGGTCGTAACCGGCATGGTGTTCCTGCAACTCGTCCTCGGAGCTTCTATGCGTCATTCGCACGCCGGACTCTCCATCCCCGATTTTCCCTTCAATTACGGGCATTTCTTCCCGCCGTTGGATGCAGCCAGCATCGATAAAATTAATCAGGCGCGTGGCGCTGCTGCGCAGCCGTACACGTCGGCCTGGCTGATTTTGCTGCAGTATGTCCATCGGGTTTGGGCCGTGCTCATCGTTGCCGGCCTCGTTTTCACCTCGATTCGGCTGTTACGGAACCGGTTCTTACCCCTTTTCTTCCGGCGATGTGCCAGCGTGTGGATTCTGCTGGTCTTCATCCAATTTTGCCTGGGCGCCTGGACGGTATTGAGTAATAAGGCCGCTGATGTCGCTACCGCTCACGTCTTCTGTGGAGCATTAACGCTAATGCTGGGCGTCTTGCTTGCAGTCAGCCTTAGCGGGCTGTCGCATTATAGTCACAAGGTATTATCGCATTCTAGCCTGTCCCAGAGTATAGAGCTGGGAACCGTATGAGTACACTCTCGGAACAGACGCACGTGCCGTCGTTGAACGAGCCTGCGCCAAAGGTACCTGCAAGCAGCTTGGTTAACGATATCTTGGTGCTCACAAAGGCTCGCCTAACCTCGATGGTTCTGGTCACGGCGCTGATCGGCTTTCTGTTCGGTTGGCGTGGTCCACTCAATTGGTTGTTGCTCTTTCATACTCTTTTCGGAACTCTTTTGGCGGCAGCCGGCGCTGCTGCGCTAAATCAGGTATTTGAATCGGACTACGATGCCCGCATGCGCCGAACAAAGAATCGTCCGATCCCGACGCACCGGATTTCGCGGGATAGCGGACTGTTTATCGGGATTGTCACCAGCGCCGTCGGCATTGTCTATCTGAGCCTGACGACGAACCTGTTGGCGGCTCTGCTGGCCGCGCTGACCATCGGCACTTACGTGTTGGTTTATACGCCGCTGAAACGAGTGACAACCCTGAACACAATCGTTGGAGCGGTCCCTGGCGCTCTGCCGCCAGTGATTGGTTGGGCCGCGGCCCGCGGTGACGCAAGCATAGAAAGCTGGCTGCTGTTCACCATCCTCTTTCTTTGGCAGATGCCGCATTTCCTAGCGATCGCCTGGTTGTACCGGGATGATTACCGTCGAGCCGGCTTCCGCATGCTTAGTAGCCAGGATACTGAATGCCGTCTCACCGGGCGGTTAGCTCTGCTTTATAGCATGGGACTGACGTCGGTTAGCCTGCTGCCTTTCGCTTTAGGGCTGACCAGCTTTTGGTATGTCCCCGTGGCCTTGGTGACCGGTGTCGCTTTTTCGGTCGTGGCCTTTGTATTTGCTTTGCACGGCACCGAACGCGCCGCTCGCCGACTCTTCCTGATGTCGATCTGTTATTTGCCGGTCACGCTTGGCTGCCTGGTCTTGGCGCGAGCGTAAATGGACGAAGAACTAAAAAAACGTAACCGCCGAATGTTGATCATTTTAGTAATTTTTGCTGTTCTTCTAACCCTGCTCGTCCTCGCTTGGAAATTGTCAATCTATCATAAAGCCTGACTATGAGTGCGTCTGCCATCGCTATTGATTCTGTTCCCCATAAAGCTGGTCCGAATGTCGTTCGTTTCGGCATGATCACGTTTCTGGCTTCAGAGGCGATGCTGTTTTCAGGCCTGATTTGCGGATACATGGTGCTCCGCGCGGGAGCCGGCGCCGCTTGGCAGATGCCCGAAGGCTTAAAAGGTGGCTTTGTTCTGGTCAAGACGATCGCCGCCACGCTCTGCCTCATCGCCAGCAGTTTTACTTTGCACTTCAGCGAGGCGCGTCTCATCAAAGGGACTCGCTACGGCAAGCTGCTGCTGGTCCTTACGATCGCGCTGGGCACACTCTTCCTCTGCAACCAAGCCGATGAGTGGAAGAACCTTTTTCACGAAGGTTTCTGGTTCAATACTGCGGGTATCATGGGTTCATGCTTTTTTGTGCTGACCGGATTTCACGGCTGTCACGTTGCCATTGGTGTAATCCTTTTGATCGTAAGTCTGATCAGAGCGTTGACCGGTAACATCACGCCCACCAAGCACGGGTTCCTCGAGTGCACAGGTCTTTATTGGCACTTCGTTGATATCGTGTGGGTGTTCCTGTTTACGATTCTGTATATCCTGTAGCGCTCGCTATAAAGATTTCGCTCCTACAGAGCTAGGATCGCGATATCGCAAAATGTTCAACCTCCCCGAAGCGAGTGGCGGATATCTGATCTACTGAGGTTGCCTGGGAGCAGCCACCAGCCGATCATAAAATTCGGTGCGACCTTCACGATCTCCCCTCTACCAGATCGTTGGCGCGACGGTTCTTCTTTTAGTGGCCGGAATCATCTTCATTCCTGCGTATCTTTACTGGAATCACTCGATCCAACGCTCAGTGGCGCCGCTGCCAGACTGTGGTGCGGCGCCTCGCTTCGAATCCAGCGATCAACTTGGCCGCTCGATTGGAACTAAGGAATTATCAGGAACCATTTGGGTAGCAGGTTTAATCAAAAATGCGAAGCCAGGTGAGGCCGAAGAGTTCTGCAGCAAGTGCGCGGAGCTGGATCAGAACTTTGGGGCAGCAAAGGTAATAACGCTGATCACATTCTTTGTTGGGGCCGACAAAAACCAAGTTGAAGATTACGCTCGGCGTTACGAAGCGTCTGACCGTTGGCGGTTCATTCCTATCTCAGAGGGAGACTCCTCGACACTCGTGCAAGACTGGGGCTCCGCCGGTGCCGGATGCCGTCGAGAGATGCAGGGGCAAAGCCTGTTTCTATTGATTGATCAACGAGGCGAAATCCGCGAGGTGTACGATGCTTCCGCACCGGAGCTTGTTCAGAGCATCCTGTTCGACGCCGGAAATCTTTTGCGCGCTGAACATCTAGCTCCGTAACCGCGAATCTTTATCGATTGCGTGACCGTTCGAAATAGCACACTGTCTTTACATGAGGCTTTTGCTCGCTTCGGTGTTGGGTGCGATCTTGGCGAACGCGCCTGCGGTCATGGCTTGTGAGGGCTGCAAAGAGCCTTCCAGTGTTGCGGGCAATGGAGGAGTAGACGGAATCAGTTTTGGTTATTCCGCCAGCGTTATCTTCATGCTGTTTATGGTCGGGTCCATTTTGAGCGGTTTCGCTTGGATGATGGTCCGGAGTTGCCGCCAACTCGATGAAGCTCATCGATCCGCTTCTGCGCAGACAAACTGGTCGCCGTAAAGGAACCATCTCATGCAAACTGGGCGGAGCTTGGTGTACCGTCTCGCATACAGTGTTCATCCGTCGAGACGGATGGCGATCGCGTCGGTTCGGCAGCTGCCCGACGCTGGGAGGGAGTATATTTGAATCAATACGTAAACCCGATGCCGGGGCAACGGGACCATCGTCGGACCATTTTTATCGAAGCTCTGCGGGTCACGGTTAGATGGATGGTGGTCAGAGCTGTCCGTTCCGTGGATGCCGGAATTAGGAATGCTCGCCGTTGGTACGCAGAAAGACGGGCATCTGGTTCAGGGGGAGCTTATCAGTTTATGCGAGACTTCGTCCTAGCCCTGCGAAAGGCAGAAGTCGCCAAATGGATCTCGGTTGCCGGGCATCCGTTTGTTTTCTCGCCAATCGTGGCCTTTCTGGTAGGCGCAGGACTTTTCGGCCCGGTTGAGTCCGTGATCGGCCTTTTGACAGTCATCTTGTGCTGTCTGCTGCCCGCCTCGCTCTATATCCTCTGGAAAGTCCGGATTGGCGCGTGGAGCGATCTGGACGTTTCTGCGCGGAAAGACAGGCCCCAGCTTTTCTTGATCGGTTTTGCGTTCTTATTATTGACCGTGCTGGTGCTCACGGTGACCAGCCAGCCCATCGTTTATGCCCGCGGTTGTCTCGCAGCAATGATCCTCATCGCAGGAGGCTGGTTTCTGAACCGGTGGTTGAAACCGTCGATGCATGCCGGGTTTGCCATGCTTACGGCGTGTTCGTTATGGCCCTTGAATGCTTGGCTCTCACTAGCGTCAATCCTTTTCGCGGTAGCCGTGGGATGGTCCAGGGTCCAGCTTCGCCGACATACATGGCCAGAAGTCGGAGTAGGTTTGGTGTTAGGGATGTTGGTCTGCAGGTTGATCCTAGCGTGAGACCAAGCCCTGGAGGGGAGCCGCTTTTGTGCGTATCCCGTCAACCACGCGTCATTCCTTCTATCGCTTGTTCAGGCCGAAATGGGTGAGAACAGGCGGCTCCCGCGAATAACCCGGCGTATGGTTTGCTCTATCGGCTCAATCGGGCAGGCATTGGTGAAAGCATCGCCCTGGTTGATTAGCGGGAGCCGCCTGTTCTCACGTTTCCCTGTTGCAAACGTGATATGGTAAAGTGTCTCCCGGCGGTTGAGACACAGGGTAAAGCTGCTCCCCTCCGGGTGATTGTGTGGGGGAATCGCGTGAGAAACGGGCTGCCCTTTGCGGGACGTTCTGAGGATCTTTTTCTCGCGCTTGCGCGACACCCGGTCAACTATTAGATGTCCTGGTATAAGACTCCGGATCCGGCGCTTTTTCGAATTCGGCGTTCTCCGATGAACATTTTTGATATGCTCCTCCCGCGCTCCTGGTTTGATCGTACCCGAAAAGTGGGCAAATTCACTGCGGTACGAGCTTAAAAAAGAGGGGCGATCGGTACTTGATGTTTCTTCATTGGTTTCCCTCATTCACTGGCAGTTTGTTGGGCGAGGACTTCTTTGGTTCCCGGCGTGCCCGACGTAGCCTCTCGAGTCTCAGGCGGCGAGGCGAAGTAGGACGTTGCCGCTCGTGGTTACTCATTTTCTTCGCGCTGGCTTTCGCAGCCTGCAATAACGAGAAGATCTCTGTCTATCGGATCCCGAAAGAGAACAACCAAGTCTCGCTCCAAACCGGTTCGGGAAACCTCGCTCCAGCGCCGCCGGCGAATCCGGCGACCTGGTCTAAACCGGACGGCTGGACTGAAAAGGCTTTAAGCGAGATGCGGCTGGGTAGTTTCCAAGTAGCTGGCACGAACAATGAAACGGCTGACATATCGGTTACGGCGTTTCCAGGTGATGCCGGCGGCGTAGAGTCGAACGTCAATCGTTGGCGGGGCCAAGTTCATCAGCCCACCCTCGAGGGGGACCAACTTGCCCAGAGCTGGCAGGAAGAAACGGTGGACGGGGTTCCAACGATCATCGTTGACGTGCAAACTCCGGACGGGACCGAAAAGGCCAGTGCAATCTTAGGTGCGGTGATGCGAACTCCTGACCGGACCTGGTTTGTAAAAATGACCGGATCCCCTGATTTACTGAAAAGCCAAAAAGACAATTTCTTGCGATTTGTGCGCTCGTTCCACTTCCCCTCCACTTCCGATGAAGAGAAGCCGCAGCAACCAGAACCGCCTGGGGACCAAGTAAAATCAACAAATGACCGGTAAACCAGAGGTAACGCCGCGAACGCCGGAAGCGCCGGGACCGCCGGGAGCGGGCATTGCAAACCAGCCGCGACCGAAAACTTCGTTCACGGCGCTGCCGGCGTTCACGGCGTTAAAAGGAGTGTTCAAACCCTTCGCTTCGCTGCGATTGACCATCGTTTGTCTCGCCTGCGCAATGTTCATCGTCTTTGTCGGGACGTTGGATCAGGTCCAGATCGGGGTATATGAGGCGCAGCTGCGCTACTTCAAAAGCTTCTTCCTATATTTTACCCTACCGGGAAGTAATTTTCGGATCCCTTATTTCCCAGGCGGATACACACTCGGCGCGGTCCTTTTGATTAACCTGATTGCCGCGCATCTGGCCCGTTTTAAATTCACGTGGAAAAAGTCCGGTATTTTGATCCTTCATTCCGGCCTGATTTTGCTACTGATCGGACAGCTTATAACCAGCGTTTTTGAACAAGAAAGCCAGATCCAGCTCGACGAAGGACAAACTAAGAATTACTCGGAGAGCCCTTATTTCGACGAACTGGCCATTATCGATCAATCGAAATCGGACTCGGACGAAGTCATCAGCATTCCAGCGAGCCGATTGATCAAGGGTCAGACGATTTCTTTGCCGGTAAAGGGGCTGCAACTACAAGTCGATGAGTCCTACGAAAACGCGGCTCTGATCAACCCGAATCAACTACCTTCGCCGAACTATCCTCATCTGCGTCTGGGTCCGATGGCGGTAGCAGTTGCTATACAGAAGACGTATAAACAAAACGAGCGGAACCAGCCGACTGCCGCCGTCACTTTATTGAAAGATGGCCAGGCCGTTGGTTCATGGGCGCTGTCTAGCGGGTTCCCCCAACCGGTCCAATTCAAGATTGGTTCAGACCCTTTCGAGATCATCTTTCGGCCGAAGCGATATTATCGGCCATTTTCCATCACCTTAGAAGAATTCAAACATGACCGCTATGCCGGCACTGACATCGCCAAAAACTTTTCCAGCAAGGTCCGGCTGGTTGACCCAACGGCTCATGAAAACCGCGAGGCGCTGATCTACATGAATCATCCGTTGTGGTACTCGGATCTCATCCTGTACCAGGCGGGTTTCGGCAATAATGACAAGACCACAGTGCTTCAAGTGATGAAAAATCCGAGCCGGGTGCTGCCGTACCTCGCCTGCGGCATGATGGCGCTTGGCTTGATGATCCAGTTCGGCATGCATCTGGTCAGTTTTGTGCGGAGGCGCGTCATCGCATGAAGGCATTCGTTTGGCGTTCGGCGCTTGGCGTTCGGCGTTCGCGAAGAGCGCCCTCGCGCGCTTACAGAAACAATCGCCCTGAAAACGAGACCAATCGCGTCTTTACGAATCAGTATGAGCCCTAGAGAACATGCAGCGAGGCTAGCGCCGAACGCCGAGCGCCAAACGCCGAACGCCAAACGCTCAATTATCCCCTGGATCATTTTCATCGTTTTTGCGGGATGGACTGTGTCCAACATGATCCCGAAAAAACCGAGCAGCACGTTCGACGTGACCGGCTTCGGCAAACTGCCTGTCCTGGCCGGTGGACGAGTGATGCCGATGGACACGTTGGCCCGGGTTTCATTGCTGCAGATGAACCATCACGGCGCCGAAGAAGCCGCTGAGAAACAGAAGTCGGCTCAAAAGCCATCTCAGACCCAATGGTTGCTCGACGTGCTGATGCTGCCTGAACACGCGGATGGAGCAAAGGTCTTCGAGGTAACCAATCCCGATATCCTCGACCTGTTTGGATGGCGAAAATCGGGAAATTATTCGTTTAACGATCTTCAACCCTTTTTCGCTAAGATCGAAGAGCAGGCTAGTCAGGCTGCTCAGACCGATGCCGATGCGCGGAATGCGTTTCAACGAGGAATTGTCCGGTTACGCGACGTTCTGCGTCTTTATGTTCAACTAAAGAATACGGTTGAGCCACAAGACTCGCCGGACTTCGGGAAAGAGGTGCAGGTTTTTCAGCAAGCAATTCGACCTGGTCTCGATGCGGTTAGGAACCGGGATGCGGGAAAGCCATACGACGATCAAGCTTTCCAGCGAATTCTACTGTTCACCCACAGATATCAAAGTCTGGCTCAGGCTAAATACGCGTATGCGATTCCCAACCCCAGCGGTAAGACAGAAAATGATCGTTGGTCTCCGGTCTCGGAAGCGCTCTTGAGCGCGATCGGTACCGGCCAGATTCCTTATCCAGTTACGGTCTACGGTCAGA
>JAFAZK010000133.1 GCA_019239825.1 Verrucomicrobiota bacterium
GCATTCGGATCTGATGCGGAGTGCGCGCCGGAATCCAAAGACCAAAATGCGGCGGAATCTTCCATAAATTGTGATCTGAAGACACTTCCATGACTCCGCGGCTTGCATAAACCAGTTGATGCGAGCCGTGCGCGTGCGCGGGAATCCGAGAACCGCGAGGGTATTCTCGCGAGTGAGTCGCGACAGATACGCCCGGAGGCGGGTCGTTCTCTCTAACGAGCAGCTGTCGCATTAGAGTCATATTATGCCGTAAGCGCTGTCTTGCGCCAAATCGAGTTTCCGGAAACGATGTCCCATGCGGCTGCCTATCGAAATTCGCTTCCTACTAAGTCTATCATGCTTAGCCTTAACGAGCCTTGCTCATATATCTGTTGCCGTCGGACCTCCTCCCTTACCGAAAGCGACGGTAGAATCCGGTGAACTCGAAGGAACGTATTTCGGACCCGAGAATGAAGTAGCATTTCTTGGTGTACCCTACGCTGCGCCGCCTGTTGGCGAATTGCGTTGGAAGCCGCCGCAACCGTTGAGCAGATGGAGTGGGATACGCCAGGCCAACCAATTCGGTCCCGCGGCCCCACAGCTTCCGGCCGGCTGGTTACCCCAAGTTGCCTGGAAAGAAGATTGTCTTTATCTCAACGTATGGACGCCGCAGTTTTCGCCCAGTGCGAAGCTACCCGTTATCGTCTTCTTTCACGGCGGAGGAAATGAGGCTGGCTACAGCCAATTGACGCCGCTCGGCCCCCCGCTTTCGCGGCTTGGGGTTGTAGTGTTAAGCGCTAACTATCGATTGGGACCATTCGGATTCTTTGCCCATCCGGCGCTTACCGCGGAGTCGGAACACCATTCTTCAGGCAACTATGGTCTACTGGATCAACTGCAAGTTTTGCGCTGGGTCCGAGACAATATCTCGCGCTTTGGAGGTGATCCGAATCGAGTGACCGTGATGGGACAATCTGCTGGCGCATTGGACATCACTCTGTTAATGGCCTCTCCGCTGGCGGCCGGATTGTTTCAAGGAGCGATCCTGGAGAGCGGAGAAGCCCAGAGCACGCTTAACCAGGACATCCGGTCAGTGATTCCGTACAACCGGATCTCGGGCACCGGCGAAGACTCGGGTAAGAAATTCGCCGATGATTTAGGCATCAGCGGCGGTCCCGACACCTTGGAAAGACTGCGGAGCATGCCTGCTGACAAGATTCTGGCCGCCTGGAAACAGGATCGCGAGGTCGGCTTTGGGGCGATCGTAGATGGTTGGGTGGTTCCAGAGCAGCCAGCAAAGATTTTCGCAGAGGGCAAACAACTCAAAATCCCCGTCTTAGTCGGAAGCAATGCCGACGAAGCAACGGTGTTTGGTCTGGTCGCTCCGAAAACGGTTGATGACTACAAGACCTATCTGCAACGCGATACCGGCCGGTTTGCAGATCAGGAATTTGCGGTTTACCCGACAGAATCAGACGGAGCGATTCCCGAACAATTCCTGAAGTATCACAATGATCTCTTCAGCTGCGGCGCTTATTCTTTGGCACGAACGACAGCGCACTGGGGTCAGAACGCATATCTGTATCTATTCACGTTCGCGGAAAAAGGGAAACGCGCGAAGCTGGGTGCCTATCACGGTGAAGAACTTTATTTCCTAAGCAACTCCTATCCCAGCGACTGGGAACACAACGGCGACGACGAACGTCTCGGCCAGGCGATACGTGCGTACTGGGTCCAATTCGCGAAGACTGGTGACCCAAATTTTCATGGATTACCGGCGTGGCCGGCGTTCGAACCGCGGAAAGATCAGTATTTGGAACTTGGGCCTAGCGTTGGGCTTAAGAAGGTGTCCGAGAGGGTAAAGGTTCTAGAGCAAATCATGGCGAAAGTTGTAGCGGAAGCCACGGGTTCGCCAGGCCCGACTCGTTAGAATTAGGCGGGCGGATGTGTTCGGGCATCGAATGGCAACCGTGCGAGCATATGAGTCCCATCAGTCCGATTAGGTCCTGTCTGTGGCACCGCGCTGACCCGTCGAGGACGAGCACGAGAAGTATGGGAACCCTCTAGCCAGTCCGCGAAAATTGCGACGTAGCGATCCCCATCGAGACGTAGATACTCGTCAGTCCGTCAACGCCGAAAGACGCTGGTTTGATCCAATCGATCGGAACGTAAAGTAAGGCGCCACCCATTGGCACAGGCGCACCCGGGACCAAGATCACGTGATAGGCGTGGCCTCCCAGCATGACCGGTTCCGAGGTCGGCATCAGGGCTAGCATCGCGGTCCCGCCTTCCCCACCGAAGAAGCACCAAACCGGTTTCATGGCTTTCAAATCCGTCTCTTGTTTACGATCCAGCATTCCCACAAACCGATGGGCTAGATTATAGACATTCCCGATCACCGGGATCCGCCCGAGACTCTTATCGGCGAAATCCTGTAACCGGTGTTTCAAGCCAGCCTCGACAGAAACGCCGAGCACATAAATGGCCGTAAGAACGACAACTACCCCGATCAGGTAGGCAGCGACTTTCGTGTCTACAACCCGAAGGCCGATCGAAGTGAGCAACCTGCCAAAAGTGCTGTAAGGGCCTACAAATTGATCCACCATACTCCCGACCCAGACAATAACCGCCACGGTCAATACCACTGGCAGCACCGCAACCAAGCCGGCCACAAACGTGCGAATAGGAGTCTGAAAGAATTTCTTCATGTTGAGCGAATTACGGGCTCGCCTTAGGCTCGCCCGAATGACAGATAACAAATGACAAATGACAAATTGGCCAAGTTATTCTGTCATTTGTTATCTGTCATTTGTCATTCAGGCGAGCTTCAAGCGAGCCCGGGCTTGCACCGGCCCTAGTTCAGTTACATGATTGTAACATATGGTGCCGCTAGCCCCCGCGGACATCCGCAATTTCGCCATTGCCGGGCATGCCTCGTCCGGAAAAACCATTCTTACTGAAGCCATGCTGCTTTGTAGTGGCGCGATCGGACGAATGGGCCGGATCAGTGAAGGTTCGACCGTGTCCGATTATCACGTCAGCGAACGGCAGAGACAGATTTCGACCCAGACCTCTCTGTTACACACCAATTGGCTCAGCAAGCGATTTAATATCCTGGATAGCCCCGGCTACCCGGATTTCATGAACGAGACATTCGCGTCCTTACGGGTCGCAGATTTCGCTCTGATCGTGGTGCATGCCCAGCACGGAGCCGGCGTTGGGACCGAACGGGTTTGGGATTACGCCACTGAGTGCGGTATCCCTAAGATTATCGTGGTGAACGCCATGGATAAGGAGCATGCCAATTTCGATGACGTGCTTGCCAGCCTTCGCGCCCAGTATGGACGGATTTTCCCCATGAATATACCGGTCAATCCCGGACCGGGTTTTAGTCAGATCCTAGACGTTCTCCGCAGCGATATCGTCAATTACGAAACCACGGGTCGCAGCCGGTTCAGCGAAGAGCCAGCTTCCGGCCCGTGGAAAAAACGGGTGAGCGAGCTGCACCAGGAGCTAATCGAGCTCATCGCGGAGTCCGATGACACGCTGCTGAACAAGTTTTTCGACCAAGGCTCGCTTTCGGAAGAGGAGTTTCGGAGCGGAATCCATTCAGCGATTCAATCGCGAATATTTACCCCAGTGTTCTCCGTCTCGGCCGAGACCGGCGTTGGGGTGGCCCGGCTCATGGATTTCATCGCCAAGTACGGTTCCTCGCCGGTAGACCGTGAGAAAGTAGCTGCCGTCGACGGCGACGGCGAAAACATCGAAGTCAACCTCACCGATCCAGAGCCGGTTGCTCAGATTTTCAAGACCATGAACGAGGACCAGTTTGGCGAGCTCTGGTTTTTCCGGGTTTATTCGGGTGGAGTAAAGAGCGGGAGCGACCTATTCAACAGCTCGCGGAACGCGTTCGAGCGAGTCGGCCAAATTTACTATCTAAACGGGCGGAACCGTTTTCCCGTAACCGAGCTTGGCCCAGGCGAGGTGGGGGCAACTGTGAAACTCAAAAACACGTATACCGGGAACACACTCTGCTCAGGCCACCGGCCAGTAAAATTACCGGAACCGGCCTATCCTAAACCCATGGTACATGCTGCCTTGCAGCCGCAAGCGAAGGGAGAGGAGGACAAGATCGCAGCCGGACTCGCAATATTGCATGAAGAAGACCCAACTTTCGTGGTAACGAGCGATCCGGAATTGCATCAGACCATCTTAGCGGCTCAAGGCGAACTCCATTTGGATGTACTGGCTGAACGTTTGCGCCGGAGGTTCAAAGTCCATTTCGACCTGATCGAACCACGGGTGCGCTACCGGGAGACCATCAAAATACCAGCAGAGGCAACTTATAGGCACAAGAAACAGAGCGGTGGCGCGGGGCAATTCGCGGAGGTCGTGCTTCGCATCGCTCCCAGATCGCGTAACGCGGGCCTCGAATTTAAGGAATCGCTTTCCGGCCAATGTGTTGACCGCGTGTTTGTTGCCTCGGTGGAGCGTGGGATGCATCACGCTTGCGATGAAGGAATTCTTGCCGGTTACCGGGTCGTCGACGTCGCGGTTGATTTTTACGATGGCAAAATGCATCCGGTCGATTCCAATGATATTTCGTTTCAGATCGCCGGTTATTGGGCCTTTAAAGAGGCCTTCTTGAAGGCCAAACCGTGTTTGTTGGAACCGATACAGTTGCTCGAAATCCGAATTCCAAATGACTGTATGGGTAAAGTGATCGGCGACCTGTCGAGCCGCGGTGGCAAGATTCTCGGTATGGATACCGACGGCAATTTCCAGGTTGTCCGAGCGCATGTCCCGGCACGCGAGCTTTACCGATACTCGACCCAACTCCGATCTCTCACCGGCGGCCGTGGCTTACACAGCGAAGAATTCAGCCATTACCAAGAGCTGCCCGCAGAGTTAGAACACAAGGTGGTCGAGGCGGCCAAAAAGGCGCGAAAGTAGGCTAGGCACCTGCAAAACCGGTCTCCCACGAGAAGACGGACAAACCGCGGGGGTGAGCCCCCCAGCGCCTTGGAGGGGAGCCGCTTTTGTCTTTTCTAGGTTGAACGCGCGTTATTGGAACATTGAGTTTGCCAGACTCCACGCGTGTGGGCAGGCGCTCCCCCGAACGTCTCCTGATGCCGCCACGATCCGTAGTGTCTTTGTATGATCCGAACGATAGAACACCACTCCGGTAATCAACGCTGGGAGACTTTCGCGGGAGCCGCTCGCCGCACAACTTAGTGTAACGCCAAATTTTTCGCCCGATCATGCGGTCGATCCGGCAACGGTTTAAAGCGGCTCCCCTCCAGACGCTGGGCGAGGCCGAGCCCCGGTGGCTTATTCAATCTTCTGCTATGCCGAAGTCGCTTTTCATGCGTAGTTTGTGCTCCCCCCCTTTTAATCCCCTGACGTCTGCTCATCCCGAGGTGTGCCGGATATTCTCTCGCTCGGTTGTAGAGAGGTACTCGGTCGGAGGAGCTGACTTTTGCTTTTGAAATATGATCCCGAAAGCATTCGACTATTGCCGGCCGAAAACCCTTCCTGAGGCCATTTCGTTACTACAACAGCACGGTGATGCTGCGAAAATCTTGAGTGGCGGACAAAGCTTGATCCCCATGATGAAGATGCGTCTGGCTCAACCAGAGTATCTAATTGATATCAATCAAATAGGCGGCCTCGACTACATCAGGGAAGAAGAAGGCTATTTGAAGATTGGTGCGCTCACCAGGGAAGCCGATCTTGAAGCTTCGGATTTAATCCGGTCCAAATATCCGCTGATCTTAGACACCGCTTTTTTGATCGCTGATCCCCAAGTGCGCAACCTAGCGACAGTAGGCGGCAATCTAGCCCACGGCGATCCGGCTAACGATCATCCGGCAACCATGTTGGCACTTAACGCAGAGGTGATTGCCACTGGTCCCGACGGGCAAAGAGGCATCACGATAAACGAATTTTTTGTATCCCTTTTTACAACCGCGCTTCAGCCGAACGAAATACTTAGCGAGATCCGAATTCCCATACCACCCGCCGGGAGCAGCGGAGCCTATTTCAAGTTAGAACGGAAGGTAGGAGATTTCGCTACGGTCGGAGTTGCAGCACAGGTGACAGTCGACGCGAAGGGGACCTGCCAACAGGCGGGGATCGGTCTCACGAACGTGGGTGGAACGCCCATTAAGGCTACAAAAGCGGAGGAGTTTCTGCGCGGTAAAGCACTCGACGCCAGCAATATCAGCCAAGCGGCCTCGTTAGCTGCCGATGTTGCACATCCCAGCTCCGACCTGCGCGGCCCGGCCGAATACAAGATTTCGATGGTGAGAGAATTAACCAAACGCGCACTAACTAAGGCGCTCAACCGGGCGAGTCAGGCACACTAGCAACCGCAATCAGATTAAGCATGTTATGACAAGCAAAAGAGCTGTCGACATTACCGTAAAGGTAAATGGCAAAGAACGTTCTGCCGCGGTCGAACCACGGTTGTTGTTGGTTCACTTTATTCGGGAATCTCTGGCGCTAACCGGAACGCATATCGGCCGCGATACGACGAACTGTGGTGCCTGCACCGTTCTGCTGGATGGACGAGCTGTAAAATCGTGCACGCTGTTTGCCGTTCAGGCCGATGGGCGCGAGCTGCGCACGATTGAGGGGGTCGGTAACACCAGCGCGTTGCATCCCTTGCAAGAGGGATTCAAAGAAAAACACGGGCTTCAATGCGGGTTCTGCACACCCGGGATGATCATGTCGGCTTGTGCCTTGCTCGAGAAAAAACCGCATCCGACCGAGGAAGACATCCGCTGGGGAATTTCGGGGAACCTCTGTCGTTGCACCGGTTACCAGAACATCGTGAAAGCGGTCCAATACGCCGCTGAGAAAATGAGTGCATCTACACCCCAGGCATAAAGAACGCGGAGGAATTTGAGATGCTAACCAAGACATCACCAGAAATTGGGGGAATGGGGCACCCGATAAAGCGCAAAGAGGATCTGCGATTTATTCAAGGGAAAGGTAACTACATCGATGACGTGCAACTCCCCGGGATGGTGTACGGGCACATGGTGCGCAGTCCTTATGCACATGCTCGGATCACGGCCATCCGGACAGAGGAAGCTAAGAAATTGCCGGGAGTACTCGCCGTTATTACGGGCGAGGATCTGGCCAAAGCAAACCTGGCCTGGATGCCGACCTTGTTCCACGACAAACAAATGGTATTGGCCACCGGTAAGGTGCTTTTCCAGTCGCAGGAAGTCGCTTTTGTCGTGGCTGAGGATCGATACACGGCAGCGGATGCGGCTGAATTAGTTGAGGTAGATTACGAGGAGCTTCCGGTGCTAGTGGATCCGCACAAGGCTCAAGACACAGATGCGCCCATCCTGAGAGACGATCGTGAGGAAAAATCGAACCTAATCTTTCACTGGGAAGTCGGTGATCGCGCGGCAACAGAACAACAGATGAAGAGCGCACCGGTTACAGCACTGGTAAAAGCCTTTTTCCCGCGCTGTCACCCAGCGCCGCTGGAAACATGCGGGTGCGTAATCGATTTCAACTCCGCGACTGGGAAATTAACTGCGTGGATTACATCCCAGGCGCCTCACGCTCACCGGACCGTTTTCGCGTTGGTGGCAGGATTACCGGAACAGAATATTCGCGTTATCTCTCCGGATATCGGAGGCGGGTTCGGAAACAAGGTGCCGGTTTATCCTGGCTACGTATGCGCTGCCGTCGCCGCGCTCACGATCGGGCGGCCGGTGAAGTGGATTGAAACTCGCTCGGAGAACCTGCAATCAACCGGGTTCGCTCGGGATTATCATATGGAAGCCGAACTCGCCGCCGACAAAGACGGACGGGTTAGCGCGCTACGGGTTAAGACCTTGGCAGATCACGGCGCCTTCAACGCAGCTGCTCAACCAACGAAGTTTCCGGCCGGGCTATTCAGTGTCTGTACCGGTTCGTACGACTTTTCACAAGCGTTCTGCGAGGTCGACGGTGTCTACACAAATAAAGCTCCGGGCGGTATTGCTTACCGTTGTTCGTTCCGGGTCACCGAAGCAGCCTATTTAATCGAAAGAGCGATGGATGTTTTGGCCCAGGAGTTGAAGCTGGACCCGGCTGAATTGCGACGAAGGAATTTCATTCCGCCGGAAAAGTTCCCTTATCCAAGCCCGCTAGGATGGAGTTATGACAGCGGCAACTATCAGGGCGCACTAGATCTCGCGTTAGAAAAGATCGGATATAACGAGCTACGCAAAGAACAGGCAGAAAGGCGCGAACGAGGCGAGCTCATGGGGATTGGCATATCCAGCTTTACCGAGATCGTCGGAGCGGGACCGTCTCACACGTTCGATATCCTTGGACTGAAGATGTTTGATAGCGCGGAGCTCCGGGTTCATCCGACCGGGAAAGCGATCATGCGGATGGGAACTAAATCTCAAGGGCAAGGCCACGAAACTACCTACGCACAAATTGTTGCGCAGGAACTCGGGATTCCGGCAAACGATGTTGCTATCGAGGAAGGAGACACCGATACAGCGCCTTACGGTCTGGGAACCTACGCAAGTAGAAGCACGCCTACGTCTGGCGCAGCCGCGGCGTTAGCCGCTCGTAAGGTCCGGGAAAAAGCTAGAAAGATCGCTGCCCATCTGCTCGAAGTCAGCGAAGAAGATCTCGAATGGGAGCCGGGTAAATTCTCTGTGAAAGGCGCACCCGGAAAATCAAAGACAATCCAAGAGATCGCTTTTGCTGCTTACACCAATTTCCCGCAGGGGATGGAGCCGGGGCTGGAAGCGGTTCACTACTATGATCCGCCGAATTTAACCTTCCCGTTCGGCACCTATATTGCCGTAGTGGACATCGACAAAGGGACCGGGGAAGTAAAAGTCCGACGATTTGTGGCGATAGACGATTGTGGGAACATCATCAACCCAATGATCGTCGAAGGGCAGGTGCATGGCGGACTAACCGAGGGAATGGCCATCGCTTTCATGCAAGAGATCAGTTACGACGAAAGCGGCAATGTCCA
>JAFAZK010000157.1 GCA_019239825.1 Verrucomicrobiota bacterium
CGAAATCTTTATAGCATCGGTGATCTGAAAGGCGACCAGCTCCGTTAGGAGCGGCATAGGCGATGGTCCCTGACTAGATGTCGCTCCTAGGGAGCGGAGCTGAGGCAATCCTCGATCGAGATTTCGCTGAGGGAAAGCGGCGTGGAAACCTCGGTCTTTTGTCCGGCTTTCTTGCTGAGCAGGGCCTGAACCTCGGGGTGGTTTTGCCATTGATTGGCGAGGGCATCGAAGGCCGATTGGGTATAGGCGTTGACTGATGAATAGCCGGCCAGTTTAGCGTACAGCTGTAACAAATCTGGATCAGGCAGCCTAAGCCGAAAACAAACTCTTCGAGTTTTTAGATGGGGCGGGTTTCTTGGTCGCCCTCTTCGCCGTTTGACGATGATCTCTTCCGCCATCGAGTTCGACTTTTAGGAAAGATCGACGACTTCGCTGCCTACCGCGTTCTTTAAAAGTGACCGATCGCCCGTCTTCAGAAATTGAGTCGCCTTATCGGGCCAGAGGGCATACATGACCTTCGCATTGACGTCGTAGACCATCTCCAACTGCACAGGGAATCCAGTGATTCTCATCGCTGCGTTGACGGTGAAAACCGCAAAAGGCTGTCCACTGAGGGTATGCAGCGTAGTTGCCGTGGTATTTACCGCCCGGAGCCCGTGATTGTCGTGCTGGCTCCAATATTGAGTTAACTGGATCTTGGTGGCGTCCGCGGACTTAATCACCTGTTCAGCCCGGGCGTTACCGACGAATATTGCGACCGCAAGAGCCGCGATGGTTATTAGATTCCTTTTCACTACAGGGTTTTTCTGGCGCGAGTTGGGAGAATAAATGCCCGCCAAAAAAATGCAAATTGGAATTTTTGTACGCCACTATGCTTACATGTAAGTGGCTCATATTTAAGCAATAGCTCCTGATCCAATCATCGATAAATGCCTGAAATCACGGTCGGATAGAGAATTTACAGGCATGCTTAAAATGTCTCTGGTGACCGACCGAGGGAGAAAGCTTAGAAAACATGAAAAATTCGGTGCGGATCTTCCGAGACGCCTGCCAGTTGCGCGAAGTCCTTTAAGAATTGCTCGGCAATTCGCTGTGCATCTTCGACGGCTTTCCGCTCGTCACAGCTTTGATCGAATGCCCCACAGCCACGGAGCTTTGATAGCAACACGGCGGTTGCTTGTTCATCGTCCTCTTCGCCAGAACCAAAAAGGAGCTCGATCAAATCTCCGCCGTATCGGGTATCTGTCTTTTCGCCCTTAGCCATCTGAACCAAAAAGGACATTGCCTGACGAGCCGCCTTGTAATAGGCGACTTTAGCAGCGGCATATTCACAGGCTTTAGAGGAAATTTCAGAACAGTCCGCGGCGTCCGGAAGATCAAGGGCCGCTTTGATAGCGACGAGATAACATCCGGCCGCGGCTTTCAGAACCTGTAGATCATCGGCATGCGATGCGAAGACTCCCAGCATCGCCGAGGCGACGAGCACACTGGTCATTCCATGAACGGACATCCGTGCCATTCAGTAGAAGGTTTCTTAGAGATTATAGACGGATCCTGTGGAAGTGAGCTTCAAAATTATTTGCAAAAGCTAACCTTTTTTACCGCAGGAATCATCCTTTCATACGATCGCCTGGCAGAGGGAACGTGCGAGGCATTCTTCTGCAGTGAATCTTTTGTTTTTGTCTATCCAGGCGAACACGTCATCTATCTGACAGTTGACCCGTGCAGCGACCAAACGGGCCGTGAGGTGGGTCACCCGACGAGTGGCCGACAAACTCCTGAACTTAAGCGGCTGAAATCCCATGAAGGCGTCCGGTCGCATCAGGATTTGGTCGAATCCCAGTGCTATCAATAGGGCATCACCAGAGCATTCGCCGATGATTAGAATCAGCGAGCTAGATCGCTTTTGAAGTGGTTGCCCTAAAAAATTAAAGATAGTCCAAGCGTCAGTCGGTGAACCACCGGGAGAATCCATAACCGCATAAAGAACATCGTACTCTCCAAGACCGGTGAGCATTTCGATGAATTCGTGTGCGTGGAAGCCGTGGGGCAAGCCGATGCTACCTGAGAGGTTCATAACGGCGATACGCTGGCCTTTCTGGACCACGATTTTTGCTTCAAGAGATCCCCGTTTCATCTTAAACCGCTAACGCCGCGGCGGCGACAGCTCTCACCACTGCCTTCCTAAGGGACCAGCAGTTGTTTGTAGCAGTTAATGCTCAGTATAGTCTGAGTGAAAGTATGATAGGTTAAAGGCTTGTAAAGCAGGGCGTTACGCAAGACCACCCAAGCATCTGGACGCTAAGAGTTATCGGGAGAGAGCCGGGCATTAAAGCTAGGAGGGGGCATGACTGGGAACCTGTTCTTCAGTCTGATTGAATCAACGAGGCCGCTAGGGATAGTCAGAACCATCAGGCTCTTGAGTGCTGGAACGTTTTTGTGCCGTGACGCAGAAGTCAGAGCCCCGAATAAAGTCCGACCGCTTCCTGAGTCGCGATTCTTTCATTAGAACGCCAGACGATGGCGGTCGCAAGAAAAGAAAGAGGGCCCGGCGGTTGTCATTTCCAAGATCGCCGGGTTCCTTATGCTCCAACCTGAGATCCGTCAGCCGGCTACGTGTTCCGACCAACCGTTTATCGCTCTGTGGTGCCTGAGATAACTAGTTGATAGTCACGAGTCTGGAGCGGGCAAAGGGAATCGAACCCTCATAGCCAGCTTGGAAGGCTGGAGCTTTACCATTAAGCTATGCCCGCGTCTTCGCGAGAGAGACGTAATGATGGGGCAGTTTTGGGAAATCTCAACCGCGAATGTACACGAATATGGACCGCGAATGGACGCGAACCGCCCAGAGGCGCATGGGGTGAGGTCAAACGAGTCGACGTTAGCGGGAGCCGCCTGCTAGCCACGCGATAGAGCTGCCGAGTGGAAAAGCGGCTCCCCTCCGGGGCGTTGGGCGTGGTTCAATCCGTCTTAATTCGCGTTCATTCGCGGCTAGGATTCGTGTCCATTCGCGGTCGTATTTCTGGTTTGTGGTAGGATTCGCGGTAGGTGGACACGCCATTCGATAACGAGATCGACGAGTTTATCCTGTTTTTGGCGACGGAACGGGGATTGTCCGATAATTATCAGGTGTCGACCAGGAGGTCGCTAGAGGAGTTCGCGATCTGGTATGGGCGTCAGGAGGAAGCGCCGGGCATTTCGAAAGTTACAACGGATCAGTTGACGGCTTATTTGGCGGAGCGAAAGCGCGGAGGGTTGGCGGCGGCGTCTTTGAAATTGATCGTGGTTGCTTTGAAGATTTTTTTCCGGTTTTTGAAGGGGCGGCAACGGATTACTCATGATCCCGCGGATGTGTTGGTGTTACCGCGATTGGAACGTTATCTGCCGGATACGTTGAACGAGGCGGAAATCGAGAAGCTACTGCAGGTGGATCTGCATCGGCGACCGTTCCCTAAGCGGGATCGGGCGATGTTGGAATTGTTGTACAGCAGCGGTTTGCGGATCAGTGAGCTTACCGGCGCGCGGCTTGAACAGATCAACCTGGAGGACCGGTTCATTCGAGTGACCGGTAAAGGCAACAAAACCCGCCTGGTGCCGGTTGGGCGAAAAGCGTGCGAGGCGATAAATGAATATTTGGAAAGCGAGCGGCGGGCACTGGTTCGACCGCGGACGGGAAGCGAGCTGTTCTTGTCGAGACGCGGACAGAAGCTGACCACCCAAAGGGTCTGGCAAATTGTAAAGGAGATCGCCGAGCTCGGCGGATTCGATATCCGGATTTACCCACACTTGTTACGGCATTCGTTTGCGACTCATCTGTTGAGTAACGGCGCGGATCTCAGGATCATTCAAGAGTTACTGGGGCACGCGGACATCTCGACGACCCAGATTTATACGCACGTCGATCAAAACAGATTGAAAACAATCCATAAGAAGTTTCATCCCCGAGCCTGAATCTCAGACAAATGCGCATGCATTTGTCTGAGATTCAGGCTATGGCAGCGGAATGATCCGGCAGCGCCGATTCATTCTGCTGCTAAAAAGTTCCATTGCGAATGACGAAATCTGCTAATCGACCAATCAAGTTTACTGAGCGATTGGTTTATTGGCTTTATCTGGGGATAGGAGCGGCTTTTCTGGGGTTACCTTTAGCGTGGACGTTCAGAATCGGCCAAGGCATCGGCCTCGTGGTTTGGGCGATTCTACCAGGTTATCGAGATCTCGCCCGGAGGAACCTGTCTCGAGCGTTCCCGGATTGGGGCTCGGAGCAAATCGATCAGTGTATTCGCAAGCATTTCCAGACGTTGGGTGCGAACTTTTTATGCGCCTTTGTCCTCACTCAAAAACCTTGGGAAGAGACCCGGAAATATTTTGATGTCAGTCCCTATGAGACGGTGCGGGGCGGTGTGGACGCGGCCAACAGTCTGGTCGCTTTGGTGCCGCATATTGGGAATTGGGAGCTCATGGTCACCGTTCCTAACTGGGCCTCTCCAGGGCCGAAAATCGCCGCGATCTTCCAGCGCCTCCGTAATCGTCTGATTGATGAGCACGTTCGGAAATCTCGTGGACTTAGCGGACTCGAATTGCTTGATCGCAGCGAGGGGTTCAATCGTGGGATCGCGATGCTGAAGCAAGGAGGTATCGTGGCGGTGTTATCAGACCAGCATGCCGGCGACAAAGGGATTTGGGTACCTTTTTTCGGTCGCCTGGCCTCGACGACGCCCTTGCCTGCTATCATGACGAAGAAGGGGCATGCTCGTATCTGCTGGGCAGTGGTACAAACGGTGGGTGTGGCCCGTTGGCGTCTAGCAGTCCGGCTTGAAGAGCTCTCGCCCGAGATCTCAACCGAAGAACTCACCGCGGTGCTCAATGAGCATTTGGAAGAAAAGATCAGAGAAAATCCCGCGGATTGGTTCTGGGTCCATGATCGTTGGAAGATTCCTTCGCCTCGCTTCCTGCTGCAGGAATATAAGCGAGGATTCTACCTCCCCAAGACGCCGGGCGAATTGAAGCCATTTCGGATCGTCATTCGGTCAAGCAACTGGTTGGGAGACGCGGTCATGTCGGTAGAGGCAGTGCGCCGGATCAAGCGAGGAAGGCCTGACGCACAGGTCACGATATTGGTGAAACGAAACTTGGTTGAGTTTTGGGAATCGGTTCCGGAAGTGGATGCGGTTATCCCGATCGAGCCGAAAGACGGAGTGCTGGCGGTAGCGAACAAACTGAAGGGCAGGTTCGACGTGGCCATTCTTTTTCCGAATTCGCCCAGGTCAGGGCTAGAGGCTTGGTTAGCGAAGATTCCTCGCCGGGTAGGATATCGCCGTCCCTGGCGCGATTTCTTTCTGAACCAGTTTATCCCGGAACCCGCGCCGCCACAGCCGGTGAGGCACCACTCCAGAGCGTATCTTAAGATCGCCGAGAGGATTGGCGCAGATATGGACGAGCCGCTCCCCCCAATTACGGTGAGCACGCCGGACCCGTTGACGCTAGGATTGTGTCCGGGAGCGGAATATGGTCCGGCAAAGCGCTGGCTACACTTCGGAGAAGCGGCAAGAATCCTTTCCGAACGGCATGGCATACGATGGCTTATTTTCGGGACGGCCAAGGAGCGGGCTTTAGGAGAGCAAATCGCTTCTGAGTTGGGGCCGGCGGGGACTAACCTGGTTGGTCAGACCACGCTCTCTCAGCTGATGAACGAGCTTAGCCGATGCCGGGCATTGTTGACCAATGATACCGGTACAATGCATTTGGCTGCGCATCTCGGCGTTCCCACGATCGCTTTGTTCGGTTCGACGGAGCCTGCGTTGACTGGACCGGTTGGCGAAGGCCACACGGTCATCCGCCATCACGTGGAGTGCAGTCCGTGTTTCTTAAGGGAGTGTCCCATCGATTTCCGTTGTATGGAGCGGATTACGGTGTCTGAGGTAGTTGATGCAGTTGAGCGAGTGATGGCGAGGCAAGGGGCCGTTCAAAAAGGGTGGGATGTGGCTACGGCTGGGAACGGGCGGGAACAAGCGAGGACGCCGTGAGCAGGCGCAGTCGGCAACCTTGGAGCGCTTTCCCGTGGCCATGGGACGAGGCGTGGTGAGCTAGGGTCGTTCGCGTAGGGAAAACTATGCTCCGATCGCTCAGACTTTAGCAGGTTCCAGACTAGGTCCATGCTCCGTAGGAGCAAAATCTTTATAGCCATCGCTGCCCAAATTGCGGTTAGCTCCGTAGGAGCGACATCGGGTTTGATCGTGCAGACACGGAACGCGTTAAACTTTCTGGATCGAGTGCTACTGAGTTGTCGTATGCGGGTAAGCACTCAGCAACCAATCAAAAGCAAGGCTACGTGGAATCCGATATATGCCGCTCCTCCGGAACTATGATGCTGTTTTTGTGTGGCGATGGCTATAAAGATGCCGCTCCTACGGAGCTATGACGCTATTTGTGCGGCGATGGCTATAAAGATGCCGCTCCTACGGAGCTATGACGC